>NZ_LR134289.1:1527272-1832727 GCF_900636535.1 Chryseobacterium gleum | reverse complement strand
TATTCCTATCTTTGATTTCTTTACGCTGGGAATAGGCGGTAATGCAAATTATTTCAGTGAAAATATAGCCATCAGCAAAAATTCTATCAAAATATCCATGTCATTTACCGGGGTTACCCTGGTGACCTTTGGTCCGAAGGATTTTAATATTGCCAGCAATTTGTACTGGGCCTGGTTTGATCCTATCCGAAAAGCGCAGATCAACAGCAGAGACAAACAGGAAGAAAAACATATTTCAGGATACAAATTCTCTCCGGATCCGGCAACGAAATTCGGGCCTGACGGACCTTTCGGTTTGCTGAACGGAGTGGCAATTTCCAATTATCCAAGTGTTGAGATCACAGTAACCGGTGAAGATTATAAAAGTATTCAGAAAACTTTTGAGCAGTCTACTTCTGCTACGCTTTCTTTCTTAGGAATTCCTCTGGCAAGCGTTAAGGAATCTACCTATTCTTCTTCTTATTCTGTAGACCATTCAAAATCTACGATCAAGATTACACTGACGCCTCCTCCAAGCCTGGTGGCCGGTAATAATAAAGATTCCATAGCCTGGGTACTTGGTGCTATTGTAGATTATCCTGCCCAGATAGGTGAAGGTGTTGAACTTCTTGATGATGAGGAATTAGTAGCGAAAGGAGCTTATCCTAATTATCAGCTGTATAAAGATAATACCGGAACTACTTACTGCTCGGTAAAAAAAGTAAAATCCCACGCAGTGGGCAGCGAATGGATAAGTGAGTGTCTGGCAGCCCACCCAGGAACAAGCCCATCCGGAAAACCATGGACCAGCCCTCGACAATCAGGAGTAATCTGGCCTTAAACCAATAACAAATAAGCTATAAGAAAACAGACTGTCTCAACGAGGTAGTCTGTTTTTTATATCAAGATCTTCTAATATCGGTATAGTTTAGTATTTTTTCCGGAAAAAATACTATTTGACAAGCAGATAGATTCCAACGCCAATGGCAGCATAGGCCGTCACTGTAAGAATATCAGCAATAGGCTGTGAAAAACGTCTTTCCGCAATCTTCTCACTATTGATCTGATTCTTATGGAATTTCAGATTTTTTTTAGCATTATGTACCGGATGCACTACCAGGCTGTCACCTTCCCATCGGTCAACAATAACTTTGTAGCTCTTGTTATCCACTTCAATTTTAACGTTTTTACCGGCGGCCAGTTTCTCCTGAACATTAACTGGAGCTGGAGGCTGCTGAACATTCAGGGTCTGGGAAGCAGGGTTGCTTTTCGGTTGAGGAGCGGTATTATTAGCAAGCTTATTGTTGGCTGCCGGATCCGCAGGCTTTTTTACCTGGTACGTATAGCAGCTGGTAAGGGAACATAATATAATGATGAAATAAAGATTCTTTCGCATGAGCCAAATTTAAGAATTAAACGGAATATTTGGGAGTTTGTTTTGAAAGATCGTGTTTTTTTGGAAAATACTGTTGAGGAAAGGCTGCTGACTTTGAGCATGTCAATAAAGAACTTTCGAAATCGGAGAATATATATCGAAGGTTCGGAAAGTCTTTGAATGTAACTCTCAGGTGAGGTTCTTCCTTCGTCAGAATGACAATGATAGGTGAAAATTAAACGCAAAGACCTAACAGCATTATGTCATATTTAAGTGAGCAAAGATATTAATCAACGAGGTTGATTTTTCTAAGCGAACGCATAACCATGCAGCTTCATCTGCGACTTTGTCGCCTTCTTTGCTCCCTTAAAGATGGAACAGTTTGAATCTGAACTTTGCGTTTTAGAAATAAGACTTGAGATTAAAGGGTTAGAAGTTGAGGTTTTTTGAGTACAGGGAATAAATCATTGTGGAAAGTTGAAAGTCTTTTGAATGTAACTCTGAGGTGAGATTCTTCCTTCGTAAGAATTACAATGATAGGTGAAAATTAAACGCAAAGATTTAATGGCATTATCGTCATATTTTAAGTGAGCAAAGATATTAATCAACGAGGTTGATTTTTCTAAGCGAACGCATAACCATGCAGCTTCATCTGCGACTTTGTCGCCCTCTTTGCTCCCTTAAAGATGGAACAGTTTGAATCTGAACTTTGCGTTTTAGAAATAATACTTGAGATTAAAGGGTTAGAAGTTGAGGTTTTTTGAGTGCAGGGAATAAATCATTGTGGAAGGTTAAAAGTCTTTGAATGTAACTCTGAGGTAAGATTTTTCTTTCGTCAGAATGACAGTGATACAGGTGAAAATTAAACGCAAAGATTTAATAGCATTATGTCATATTTTAAGTGAGCAAAGATATTAATCAACGAGGTTAATTTTTCTAAGCGAACGCATAACCATGCAGCTTCATCTGCGACTTTGTCGCCCTCTTTGCTTCCTTAAAGATGGAACAGTTTGAATCTGAACTTTGCGTTTTAGAAATAAGACTTGAGATTAAAGGGTTAGAAGTTGAGTTTTTTTGAGTGCAGGGAATAAATCATTGTGGAAAGTTGAAAGTTTTTTGAATGTAACTCTGAGGTAAGATTTTTCCTTCGTCAGAATGACAATGATAGGTGAAAATTAAACGCAAAGACCTAACAGTATTATGTCATATTTTAAGTGAGCAAAGATATTAATCAACGAGGTTGATTTTTTGAAGCGAACGTATAACCATGCAGCTTCATCTGCGACTTTGTCGCCCTCTTTGCTTCCTTAAAGATGGAACAGTTTGAATCTGAACTTTGCGTTTTAGAAATAAGACTTGAGATTAAAGGATTAGAAGTTGAGGTTTTTTGAGTGCAGGGAATAAATCATTTTGGAAGGTTAAAAGTCTTTGAATGTAACTCTGAGGTAAGATTCTTCCTTCGTCAGAATTACAATGATAGGTGAAAATTAAACGCAAAGACCTAACAGCATTATGTCATATTTTAAGTGAGCAAAGATATTAATCAACGAGGTTGATTTTTCTAAGCGAACGCATAACCATGCAGCTTCTGCGACTTTGTCGACCTCTTTGCTCCCTTAAAGATGGAACAGTTTGAATCTGAACTTTGCGTTTTAGTATTCTTCCTTCGCCAGAATGATAATTATGCAGTTGAAGTTTAGCGTGAAAGTTTATAAGATTTCTGCTATAAACGGATGGTCTTCGGCCTCCTTCCTCCAAACTAAAAGAGAGACTATCTCAGTCTCTCTTTTATTATTTTAAAACCTGCTGGTCATAAAGAATATTATCATCTTCATCAAAGCTTATGATGAGTACTTTAAATTGCTTTGCACTGTCGTTATTGAAGAACTTGATTCTTGGCGGAACGTAATCGCTGTCGAAGAGATTTGGATTCCAGTAAAGGGTTTCGCGCGTGTCGTTTTCAATTTTTTCCGGGGCGTTATCATCAATCATTTCAATAGGAAATTCAGAAGGTTTATCATATCCTTTGATGATGGCTGAGTTGTTCTTTTTCGCTTCTTTTTCGTTGCTTTTAGGTTTCATATTGCCTCTCATCGTATAGACGGCCACGGCATCGCCTACTAACCCTGCTCCTTTAATAATTTTTACCATCGCAATGTTGTCAACGGGAAGATTGGCAATCATGGAAGCATCGGTAGGTATTTCATCTAAATAAAGCTTAGCCTGCTGCCCCCGGATGTAAGGTACATTGACGCCTGTACTATTTCTCTGAAATGTAAGGCCGGCAGCTCTTCCCTGCAGCCAGTCGAGGATATTGACTGATCCTGAAGCATGCTGGTCTTCATTCACAAAGTCAAATATGGTAGAATTGGCAGAATTGAACATGCCGCTGGACAGCTGTTTATCCAGTTCTGCCTTCGGATCTTTCTTTTTTCCTACCAAAGCAACTTCCTGAATCTGTATGTCATTACTCTCTTTCTTTTTAATGTTTTTTTGAGTATTGATGGCCCTTGAAATTGTTGGAGGAAGCGTTTTATTTTTATCAGCTTTTACCAGTGTATATTTTGTAGCCGGGAAATTGCCTTTGAATGTTGTAGGCGTCACTAACGGTTCTGCGGTCACAAACAGATCTTCATTTCCTGATTCTTTATTTTCTGCATTGACGAATGCTGAAATTTCCAGAGGTTCACTAATGTTGAGGTTATTTAAATAAATATATCCGTTCTGATCTGTTTTAAACTGGCTGAATGCCGGCTGGCCCTGACCTGACTTTGACAATAAGTTAACCGTCGTGTTGATCATCAGGGCGTTGTTTTTAACAGGTTTCAACCGGTAAGAAAGATATTGCTGAGACTGGGTTTTAATGGTGGGGGCAGCTCCGCTCAGTACGGAATTCCAGTCAAATCTTTTCCAGTTTTCAGAGATAAGCAGGGCATCCAGCGCTTCAGTATTGGCATTTTTAGAAAAATACTGTGCCGGGCTGTCTATTCTTGTTGTAAAATCTCCCGTCAGCCAAAGTCCGCTTAAAAGATTTTCTTCCTCAGGAGCCTGGGTTCCGTTATCTTCACTTACGACAACCGTATAATTTTTAAAATAAGATTCCGGGGAAAGATCAATGCTGTTGAAAGCTCTTGGTATTGTTTTCAGGCTTTGGCCTACAATTTCAGCCTTTTCAATTTTTAAATTACCGGGTTTTATAAAACAAAGTCTCTGTGCAGCAATATTGTCCTGCTCATCAAAAATCACCAATTGTAAAACCCCGTTAGCCCCATTACTGATTTTGGTAGGGATAAGGCTTGATACATCATTGGTCAGATGGTTGATGTTGGCTCTGTAAGCAAGGTGATTATTGATAAGTCCTACAATTTTATACCCCTGAAGCTGTTGTTTCAGGTTAACACCTTTCAAGGTATATTTAATCCCTTCTTTGGAGCTTGAAACCTGTATATTCAAGCCGCTGTCCGCTACCGGTGGCAGGTCTATTGTCTGGCTTTTTCCCGCATTGTCCCGGATGATAGCCTGGTATTTCTTTCCTGCAGCCGGAGTTATTGTAAAAGAGGCTACATTTTTATCAAAAGATGTAAAAGTGGTAATCGGAGTGTTTGGGTTCTGGCTGTCGATTACTTTTCCGGTCCAGTTTTCCGGCAGGGAAGAATTACTTGATAATCTTACTGCAAATTTTACCGGCATACCGCTAATGAAAGTTCCGCCTTCCGGAAAGGTTTTGGCAGACCAGTCCGGGCTTTTGGCAACCACCAATGACTCTGCAGAGTTCGGATTATAAACCGGAATGGTTTTAACAATCTGAAAATCTTCACTAAAGTTGGTCATATAAGGCGTATATGCCCTTACAAAATAAACCTGTTCCGGAAGATCTTCTTTCAGCTGAAAATCTCCGCTGCCTTCACCATTGGTAAGGAGCACGGTTTTCCAGTCAATTAATTTTTTATCAGAATTATAAAGCTCAACAAACAGGGTAGTAGATAATGGCGAGCGGTTATATCCGTCGAATACAAAACTTTTGAACCATATTTTATCACCCGCTGCATATTGGGGTTTATCGGTGAGTATATATACTTTTTCCTGTTCGTAATTATTCTCAAGATTGGTGATGGCTTTTTCCAGTTTGGTTTGTGCCAGTAAAGGCTGTACCATAGAAAGAAGCGCTACACAGAATATATTTTTCATAGAAATCTCGGCGCATTTTAATTCTGTGCTAATGTAGTTAATTAAACGTTTCGGAAATTGATATTTACAGGTTATTTCACAGGAAATCATAAAGAGGAAAATGATAGGCACATAAAAAGAGACAACTATTGAACAGCTGTCTCTTAAATTAGTTATCTTTTAAAGTAAACCTTGTTGTTTTTAATTAAAAAGGTTGTTGATTTTTATGGTTGAAGCGCAGGGCCTCCACATGAGCTATACGGAACGCATGTTAACTTATCATTGACAAAACACATTCTTACACACTCTGATCCTCCGGCAATTGTCTTTAATTCTTCTTTGTTAAGCTTTTTTAAATTTTTCATATGAATATATTTTATGTTCATAACAAATCTCTACATAATTATCTTACGATAACTGACATTAACAAACTTTAACGCTAACATTACCTGTGACTTTGACTATATTTTTTTCTATATTTAGAAAGAAGTATATGAGTGGACTCATATCAGGAAATGACTTGTTTTTGTATTTTGTACACTGGTATTCCTGTCTATATAATTTAAAAGAAAACAATGCCGATAAACCCAATACCTCCGGACGGAGGCCTGTTATATAAAGAAACAGATATGACTCAGTTTTTCCCTGAGCCGTTGAATGCAATTACTGCTGTATTATTTTTAGCCATAGCCATTTTCTGGACCGTTCAATTGAAAGGACGTTTTAAAGAATATCCTTTTTTAACCTACTGCCTGGTTTTATTATATATTGGAGCCATAGGAGGAACGGTTTACCATTCATTCAGGCAATGGCCGGTTTTTATTATGATGGATTGGCTGCCCATTATGCTACTCTGCCTGTCTGCCGGATTTTATTTTATAGCGCAAAGTACCAGATGGTACTTTGCTGCTGTAATGGTTCTGGGATATGCAGTACTGATGTTCGCTTTAAGGAACTGGATTCTGGCAGATAACCCTTCTCTTTTTATCAATGTCAATTATGCCATCATGGCGTCGTTTGTAGTTTTCTCGGTAATAAGGTATCTGATGTATACCCAATGGAAAGCCGGCAAATGGGTAGGCTTTGCTGTATTGTCATTTGTTTTTGCACTAACCTTCCGTATCGCTGATAAATGGGAATGGGTCAGTTTCGGAACCCACTTTCTATGGCATACTTTCGGGGCTATAGCGACGTTTTGTATGTTTAATTATATTTATCTTACCCGGGATATCATTAGGAAGGCGTAATTTGTTAGATCTTTCATCAGATCCTGACTGGAATTCTTTTTTAATGCAAAGTTCATTGATCATTTCGTTGTAGTGACCTAAGTGCTTTGACTTCGTCGCTCACGAAGCGGTGTGCTTATCCATGCGTGTCGAGGCATCAGCAAAGTTCATTCTGCATTTTTGCGATCTTAAAAATCATCAGTTTCAAAAGTAAAAGTCTCCGTCAAATCTCATCAGTACTTTATCTTTTTATTCACTGAATTACTTAAAATTAGGGATTTCCTATCCTCATTTTTATTTGTAAGTTAGTGCCGCAAAAATAGTACAGGATAAAATATACAGAACGATTCTGATGAAGAAGGATTCGTATTGTTTATCGTTCAATGTTTTAAAAAAATTATACACCCAAAAACTAATTTATTAAAATGAAGAAGACACTGATTATTCTATCAATAGGCGCTTTGCTTGCTGCCTGCAACAAAAAGGCTGAACAGAAAACAGAGGCAGCTAAGGATACTGTCGCCATAGGAAATACTGCAGCCACAGAAAAATCTGCGGGAGAAACTACTCAGTTTGACATCAACGCTGTGCCGGTTTCCACCGCTGAGGTAGGAGATTTTCCCTTTTTCGGTTTTCCCAAAGGCCTGGACTTTCAAAACAAACCGGTACAAAGAAGCTTTGACAGGCTGTATTTTCCACTTAACGGCGTAATGACGCCCATAGAAGGAAAAGTATGGAAAACATATGTAGTCAATGGGAAAGGTAATACGGAAGAATGGTCATTGCCGTATTTTTTGAAAAGTTATGATGAGGCTATTACAAAAGTTGGCGGTGTAAAAATATTTGATGGTAAAGTTTCCCAGCCAGAGCTTGACAGAATAAAAGAAGAGGCCAAATACTTTGGCGAGGAAGGTTCTATAGATTATTGGAATGAACCCGTAAAAGTGTATGTCATTAGAAGGACAAATGGCGATGATATTTATATTCAGCTTTATGGAAATACCTCTACTGGAGCCATACAGATTCTACAGAAAGCTCCGGTTGAGCAAGGTACAAAACCGTAGAATGAAGATGGTGAAAATATAAGGTAAATCTTGTGACAATACAGACTTGCAGTTTGTTTTGCTTAAAAATCCTAACGAAAGCTGTTTTTTTTTTTTTTTTTTGGTAGTTGCGTAAGTTATTGTAATTTAAATAGTTGTTATTTTACTTTGTTATTCAATATAAGTAACATATCCAATAACATCGAAGCTTAGATTGTAAGTATGCTTAAAATAACCATTTGAATCGTGCAAAAAAATTTGCTTCATAATATCAGACTGTTTATTTAATTCTACTTCTGGAGTTTGAGTTAAATGGATTTGATATATTGGTGTTATAATATCTTCATTATAAAAATTTTCAGCTTCTTCATTAGATGAGTCAAGACACTCTTTATTAGCTTCAGGAAAATTATCTAAATTTTGTAAAGTATAATGAATAAATAAATCAGCCTGTTCTTTTGAAAAGCATATTATTTGATAATCATCATATTTATTTTCGATTACAAACCATGTTACATGATATATATCTTTTTGTATAAAAGAATTATATGCAAAATTTGTGAATTTAGTTAAAATTTTTTTCATTTTTTTTTTTTTTTTTTTTATCACAATAATAACAAAATGTACAATATCAGAAATGAAAAAATTATTTACTTATTACATTAAAAATATGTAAAATTACTATATGTGAAGTGTTTTTACTTTGAGCTATGAAACTAAAAATATTTGTAAACATACTTAGAAAATTTCAGAGAGTAAGGTATAAAAGCTTGATTTTTAATGTTTGTAATTTATAGATACCTTGCAACCATTTTAAAATTATCAGGATTTTCAATAAATTCAGTTATCGTACTTTTAAAGATGATTTCTGTTTCATCTATTTTTTCAACATACTTTATAACTTCTTCAATCTCATCAAAACTAAATCCATATTTAATTAGCCAAATTTCGGTTTCATTATTTGTTCCATATTTCAGATAGTTACTTAATATTTTAGCTCTAATATCTTTTGTTTTTTGATAATAAAGAAGGAAAGCACTAGAAACTGGATCTTTTATAGATAGTGATAGTACCTTATCTATATAGTCATAAGTATCATAGATTACCTTGTCAAAATCAATATCAAGAACATTTGTATTTCGAGAGAATAGGGGAACAGGTTGTTTAAATGATTTATTAGGAAGGGATTCTGCAATACACGAGAATCTAACTTTTTTCTCTGATAATAATAATTTAAATTCTTTTGTGTTAATCTCTTTTGCCAGTAGCTGACGTCTAAGTTTTCTTCTATAATCTTTTTCAGATAAGAAAGCATATCTCAATGAAACAATTTCAGCAAATGATTTACCTTGAATTTGCCAAAGCAAAATTGGTATTGAAGTACTTAATACATTTTTCTCTCCTTTAGATAATTCTGTACGCCTAAGGTGAGCTTTGTAAATATTTTCAAATGATAATTTTATTTTTTTTCTTTTACTATTTTCTAATCTATAATATTCTTTTACAGTTAGTGGTTCTAGTTGCTTATTTAAAAAATTTTCTAAAATAAATAATATTTCAGAATCAAGATTAGCATTGATTATTCTTGTTATTTGACTTTCAGGTAATTGTAAGTCAATATTAAATGTGTCATTTTTAATTGCTTCTACAATGTCAATAAAATCTTCATTATTTGGATCTGTTTTATTATCTAAATTTGAAGTAATAGATAATGATGATTCTTTATTTAATCTTTCAATAAAGAGTTTTTTATTCTTCTTCTCAATTATAACATATCCGTAATCGAAGTAATTATTTTCAATGGTTGTTCTCCCAGCTCGACCAATTAGATTTTTAAGATTTAGTGTTTTTTGATCTTCATCACCTGTAAATGAAAAGTTATTAATCCATACAATATCAAAGGGCATATTTATTCCTTGGATTAATGTTGATGTAGAAAAACAAATTTTTGCATGGTGTCCATTTACAAATTCTTCTATTATTAAACGAGCTTTAAGAGGTATTGAACCATGATGAATAACAATCCCTTTTTTCATTAAATAAATTAGTATTGAATTTTTTTCTCGATCACCTTTTGTCCCTAAAAATTCCTCAAGTTTATTAATGTAAAATAAACTATTTTCATTTGTTAGTTCAGGGCATAGTTCGATGTAATCTGCGAATGATGTTAAAAAGCTTCCATCATATATTTTCGATTTCGATATATATATCAAAACTGTTCCTTTGTTTAGGATAACATCTTTAACTATATTGTTCTCTATAGTTTTTCCATTTATTTTGTCTTCAAAAGGAGAAAAGTATTTAAAGTTATTTTTAAAGTGTTCAATATAAATTTTCCCTACTGTCTTCTGATTATATGTCTCAGAATCTATATTGTTTGTAATATTATGCTTTCTAAATTGAGCATCTGGGTTTAAAACGAAAGGGTGCGTGAAAACTTTTTTAATATTTTTTAATTTTTTATCAATCCTTCTAACTAAAGAGTCAAATTTCATTCCTCTAATTCCTTCTTCTGAAATTTGAGCTTCGTCTAATAATATAAGTTCTAAATTTAGTTTATCAATGTTTCTAAAAATTTCCTCACCTCTTTCTGGTGTAATAATGTATATTCTTTTTTTTGTACGTTTTGTATTAACAATTTCAATGAACTGTAAAACTAAAGTTTCATTTGAAACTAAATTTTTCACTTTTATTAAATATTCTGAAAGTAATGCTCTAGATGGTAAAACTATTATAATATCACCTTGTGCTTCCTTGATTAACTCTTGGAAAAGAAAAGATTTACCAGCACTTGTTGGTGCTGAAAAAGAAAAATTTGTATATTTTTTAATTGAATTATATGCGTCTGCTTGAACAGGAGTGAAATTATGTCCAGTTTCTTCAATTATTGATTTTGCATAGATATCATAAATAACTTCAAGAAAAGTATCTGGGTTATCTGTTTTATAAAATAGCCCCATCAGGAACATTAACTTTCCTTCATACTTTTTAAACTCTTCTTCGTTATTTTTTTTTAAATATGATAAGGTTTCAAGATGGCTATTATTTACTGGACCGTTTTTGTGAAAGTCAAAAAGAATTTCTTTTATTAATTCTTTACTAATTCCGTTTTGAAAGAGGATTTCGCCTAACATAGTTCTACAGCTATTAAATACAATTCTTTATTTTGAATAATCTTTTTAATTGGTGAGGATTCAAGAGCATTATTTAAGATTTTAATAATACTATTACCATTAAATGAAAAAGCAGCGGCATACCCTTTTTCATCATTGATTATATTTGTTTTTGTTTGTTCATCTAAAAATGGCTGTAGCCAAAATAATTCTCCATTATCTTTATCACCAATAAACTTTTCTATTTGTTCAAGTGCGTCAGATCGAGGTGTAGAATCAATGCTGAATTTAGCTTCTCCAAAAATCAAATAATTAGTTGAACTAATACTATGAAAATCAAATCCTGGATTTCCTGAAATTTTTTCCTTTAAAAGTTCTGCAAGTGGTATCTTTTTATGAGAAAAGTTTATTTCTAATGAATGTTGTGCCGAATATGAAACAATGTATTCTCCAATATCTGTATTTATATTGGAATCTACCTTTGCAATTATATCATTTACAATCTTATTAATAGTTTTTTCAGCATTTGCTTTAAAAACTTTTTTGGAAAGTTCGTCTAAATCATTAATCCAACTTGTATCGGATATGTCTGCTTCAATTTCCTTAATAATGGGTTTGATATCATTAATTTTTACGTGAAGACAATGGATATTACAGCTTGAATCACTAGGTAGTTTTTCAAGAGTTTTATTATCAATATGGTCAATGGTCATAGTAATTAGTTTTTCATCATTTATAGATAATCCACAAATCTATAAAACTTTTGTTAACACAGTTTATGGTTTTCCGTAAACAGTAAAAATAAAAAGTACTTCCAAATTTTAATTCAGTATTTCTACGGAATCTCTCCGAAATCTTATCACAAAAAAACCCCAACTTTCGTCAGGATTATTCATTTATAAGTTTAAAGAAATCAGATAAACTAATTTTTCTTGCTTCACATATTTTAAAAAGTGTTTCAACGGGTATTCTGTATGTTTCTTCACTTTTAATTTTTCTAATGGTACTTTCTTCCACACCATGATTTTTGGCAAAAGAATTTTGTGACTTGCCTTCCTGAAGCCAAGGTATCAACCATTTCTTTGTAATGTATGAACAAATTTTTTCGTTTATATCTGTCATGGAACAAATGAAATAATTAAATAATAAAAAATTACGGTCGATCGACCGTAATTAAATTTCTTTTCTTACATTTATAAAAAATACAAACATGAAAAAAAGTAGAACAAACTTCGATCCCCGGTTTCGGGCAGAAAAGAAGAACTCCGGGTTGCAGCTGATAGAAACTTTCTTTCAGTTCAATGAGCTGGATGTTTCCAAAGAAAGGCTCAGCAACATTACGAATTATGCGGTAAAGCGAAACAGCTGGATCCATGAAGATCCGGCGGTGATCTTCCAGTTTCATCAGTCGATGAGGTCATTGATCCGGGCAGGATATCTCATGCTGAAGGACAGAAAATGGACGGTTGATACACGGCCGGAAAAGGTTTCCCCGTGGGTTCTTGGCCTGCTTTCAGAAAAGGAATACCGGAATCCTCTGCTGGTTTTTAAGAATGCTTTCAGCGCATACACCCTCAAAGAATTTGATTACTTTATGTCCGGAATTGTCTATTTCTCAATGGGAGTCTATGAAAATCTGCCGGAAAGAAATATCGTAATGCCTTACATCCACACGGTGAAAATGCTGGATGCGGCGCACCTTATTCTTCAGAGAAAGAAGGAAAAAAAGAGGGCTGACACTATTTCAGAATAGGGGACAAGTGCAAAACATAGGAAATGACATATTACCTATAGCATTTAAACCATTAAGGAAAATGAAGAGGATAAGATAAGTTAAGATTCATCTTTGATGAATGAAGAAGACCGTTTTATCAATAGCTTTAGCTATATTCTTAACGGCTTAAAAAATCTTAATGGTTCAAAGAATTATAAGAAGAAATTAAACTTCGCCCTTTTAAATAAAACGAAGTTAATAATAGAAACTTTGCGTTCATCTTTTTAATCAGGAATAATTTAAAATACAAATTGATGATATTTTTTTTCAGACGCAAAGATTTCATTTTTTAACTGTTGATTCTAAGGGAGAAAAGAAAAGAATCAACGAAGTTGATTCGCTGAAGCTTATGGATAAGCATGCCGCTTCATCAGCGACAAAGTCGCATTGCTTTGCCCACTTAAAATAAAAAGGAATTATAAATAGAAACTTTGCGTTCATCTTTTAAATCAGGAATAATTTAAAATACAAACTGATGATATTTTTTTCAGACGCAAAGATTTCATTTTTTAATTGTTGATTCTAAGGGAGAAAAGAAAAGAATCAACTTCGTTGATTCGCTGAAGCATATGGATAAGCATGCCGCTTCATCAGCGACAAAGTCGCATTGCTTTGCCCACTTAAAATAAAACGGAATTATCAACAGAAACTTTGCGTTCATCTTTTAAATCAGGAATAATTTAACATGCAAATTGATGATATTTTTTTCAGACGCAAAGATTTCATTTTTTAACTGTTGATTGTAAGGGAGCAAAGGAAAGAATCAACTTCGTTGATTCGCTGAAGCATATGGATAAGCATGCCACTTCATCAGCGACAAAGTCGCATTGCTTTGCTTACTTAAAATGAAACGGAATTATAAACAGAAACTTTGCGTTCATCTTTTAAATCAGGAATAATTTAAAATACAAACTGATGATATTTTTTTCAGTCACAAAGATTTCATTTTTTTAGCTGTTGATTGTAAGGGAGAAAAGAAAAGAATCAACTTCGTTGATTCGTTGAAGCTTATGGATAAGCATGCCGCTTCATCAGCGACAAAGTCGCATTGCTTTGCCTGCTTAAATAAAACGGAATTATAAATAGAAACTTTGCGTTCATCTTTTTAATCAGGAATAATTTAACATACAAACTGATGATATTTTTTCAGACGCAAAGATTTCATTTTTTAACTGTTGATTGTAAGGGAGAAAAGAAAAAAATCAACTTCGTTGATTCGTTGAAGCTTATGGATAAGCATGCCGCTTCATCAGCGACAAAGTTGCATTGCTTTGCCCACTTAAAATAAAACGGAATTATAAACAGAAACTTTGCGTTACACTTTTTATCAAAAATGATTTATAGATTCCTGAAATACAACGCAAAGTTTCTATTTAAAAGCCTGTCTCAAAACCCAGGTTTTTTCACTGTTGAGACAGGCTTTTATATTATTGAGCTTTTACCTGCTCTATTTTTATGTATACTTTGGAAAGGTTGGGCTGGGCACTGCCTGAAGTAGGAGCTCCTACCATAATGGTTGCGGTATAAGCCGTTTTTGAAGAAGGGTTGCTGTCTATCCAGGTGTATCTTCTGTGCTCAGGTCCGCCTCCAGATCCGTCTATAATCCCTACATTCCCCCAGTAGGCACTTCCTATTGCTCCTGTACCCTGAGGAACCCAGGAAGTTGATGAATCTGCCATACCACCCCATACTCCTGAAGTAATATTATTTGTGGTTACTGCTGAACCAATATAACCGCCATATTCGGTGTTATAATTCCAGTACAGATTAACGGTGGATCCTGTATTATTATACAGTTGTACATTAGGAATAGCAGCGGTTGTACCACTGGTGGTATCAAATATTACCCTGATGGAATACTTACCGTCCGGGGTTGCAAGAGGTAAGGTATACGCTTGTTTACCGTTGGCATCGGTGGTAAGGGTAGGATATCCCATTACAGCAACAGGTGTAATGTCTGCACGGCTGCTGTTTCCCACTGTAGCGGTACAGTTTTGCGCTGCTGTTAGGAAAGAAACCGTACTGTTGGTCATAGGAATAGTCATGTCATTAGCAGTAGTAGGAGTTCCGCTTACTGAGAATACCAGTTCTCCATCACCAAACTCTAAAGTTCCGGGTCTTAGCTGGAAAGTCAGTCCGTTGATGGTAAAAGGAGTTCCTGAATTGTATGCACCACCGTTTCCTCCGTTATAAGTAACCCTCAGGTTTCCGGTGAAAGGAGTACCGGGACTATAGGTAGAAGGACTTAAATAAGCTGTAGTACATTGTAATGCAGAAATTGCCGGAGCGACAGCATTGGTGGCCTGTGTAAGTCTTTGCCATACGGTTCCGTCAAAATAATAATAGCCCATCGCAGTAATATTGACACGCTGTCCTGCGGTATCTCCGCCGGTGATGTCTGTAATATAAATTAATGCTCCGGTCTGATTGCTTCCATACGTAGCAGTATTGGCTGTAAGCTCAGCTCTGGTAAGCCTTGGCGCCTGTAATCCGAATGTTTGTGTGTTATTCGTAATCACTCCTGAAGTATCCCTTGTAGCAGATACATCCAATGTTGTTTTGGGCGAGGTTGTATTAATACCTACTTGTGCAAATGAAAGCCCTGAAACGAGAATAGCAGTTAGCTGTGTAAATTTTGTTTTCATATAAAGGTGTTATTGGGTTAAGTCAAATATAACTTTTTTTTATGAAAAATAAAAAAAAACGCCCTTGTAATTGATAAAAATTAACTAATTATTCATATTATGTTTCATTGTTGTAGGCATTTCTTGCCTAAAGATTTTATCTTTTTAATATTTTCATTGTAAGAGAGCAAAGGAGTAAATTAACCTCATTGTTTAGCTGAAGTTACAGATATTTAAGTTATTGACCTTATATGCTTTACATATTAGAAGTATTCTTAAATTTCGTTGAAAAACAAAGATGTTCATCTTATGTGAACTTTCGCGCGGCAGTTACTCCTGCTTTCTAAAGTGTATAAAGTATTTAAAAAAATAAAATTCTTGTGACCTTTGTGATTTAATGAAAAATTTAAACCGTTTTTTGTGAAATTCACAGTCTGGTTCTTTTAATTTTGAAAGAAAGATGATTTACTTATATTTGTTCCGCAAAGTAAAACTAAATGTTCAAAAAAGTAAGCACTGTATTTATCCTTGGATTTTATACGGTTTTTTGTTCTGCCCAGCAGATCCGGCCTTTAAAATCATCTGAAATTTACCGCGACCTCAAAACCCTTAAACATCTTCCCAAAGTCTTATACCTTGCGGCACATCCTGATGATGAAAATACAGGATTGCTCTCCTGGTTAATCAACGATCAGAATGTTGAAACAGGCTATCTGTCTTTAACCAGAGGAGATGGCGGACAGAATTTATTGGGCACAGAGCAGGGGGCAGCCTTGGGGTTAATCAGAACACATGAGCTTTTGGAAGCAAGAAAATTAGATGGTGCTCAGCAGTTTTTTACCCGTGCAATTGATTTCGGATTTTCCAAAAATACAACGGATACTTTTAAACAATGGAATGCAGACAGTATTACGGCAGATGTAGTCTGGGTAATCCGTCAATTCCGTCCGGATGTTATTATTTGCCGTTTTCCTCCTACTGCGGCGGCGGGTCACGGACAGCATGCGGCTTCGGCGGTGGTGGCAGAAAAAGCTTTTAAGCTGGCAGGCGATAAAAACGCTTTCCCGGATCAGCTGAAATATGTGAATGTATGGCAGCCAAAACGTGTATTGTGGAATACCTTCCGCTTTGGCGGAGTCAATACAACTGCTGAAAATCAATTGAAGGTTACCGTTGGGCAATATGATGCGCAACTGGGAATGGGATATGGTGAACTGGCCGGATTAAGCAGAAGCTTACATAAAAGCCAGGGTGCAGGAACGCAGTCTGTAGCCGGCATCAGAACTGAATATTTTTCACATGTTGTTGGCGAACCTGCAAAAACAACGCTTTTTGACGGAGTAACTAAAACCTGGACTTCACAGGGAAATGCTGATATTGACAAGGCACTGGATCAAATTATTACCGCTTTCAATTTTAATACTCCTGAACAGAGCCTGCCTGCGTTACTTGCTTTGCGAAAAAAGATAATGATGCTGAAGGATTCAGACCTGAAAAAAGATAAAATTAAATCTCTTGACCATATTATTTTAAGCTGTGCCGGGTTTATGGGTGAGGTAGCTACCAATCAGGCTGAAGCAGTTGCCGGGGATCATTATAATTTCCGGTTAAATCTGATTTCAAGGTCAGCAGATCCTGTCGTTTTAGAGAATGTTAAATGGTTAAATCAATCAGAAAGCTTGAACAGGCTATTATCAAAAGATTCTCTGATTACCATTCAGCATGACATTCAGATTCCTACGGATGCAGCCCTTACAGAACCTTACTGGCTGGCAAAACCACCTGCGAATGCGGCAACTTTCTCTGTTCCGGATGAAACACTGATCGGTTTACCTGAAGCAGAATCACCACTGAATGTTTTGGTTGGTTTAAAAATAGGTTCGGAAAAGTTTCAGGTTAAGCTTCCATTATCTTTCAAGAAATTAGACCCGGTACGCGGTGATGTGGTGGAAGCCTTGCGCATTGTTCCTGCTGTGGAACTGAAATTCACGCAACCGCTTTATCTTGTTAAAGAAAATGAAGATTTGCATTTGAGCTTACATCTTAAAGTTAATTCTGATAAACAGTTGGGTAAAGGTAACTTAAACCTTATGTATAACGGAGAAAAGTTAGGAGGCACCGATGTAAACTCTTTCAATGGAAAAGATTTTACCGTTGACTACGTTATCCCGAAATCTAGGCTTGCTTCAATAAACTCATCCCGTTTGCAATTGGATGCCAACTTTGTTGCAGATGGAGTAACTTATAATAAAAAGCAGGTATTAATCCAGTATCCGCATTTGCCTTCCTTACAGTATTTTGCCCCTGCAATGGTAACCGTAATGAAAGGGGATATTCAGGCAAAGATTAAAAAAGTGGGTTACATAGAAGGTGCAGGCGATTTTATTCCTGAGTTCCTGCGCATTGCAGGCGTTCAGGTAGAGGTGTTGAAAGACGGAGACTTTTATGGCAATACAGATGCATCCGGCAGCAATCAAAACAAACTGTCACAATATGACGCCATTGTGCTTGGTGTTCGTGCCAATAACACAGAGAAGAAGCTGGGCCGCTGGATGCCTTTTTTATATTCTTATGTGAAAGAAGGAGGTAATCTGGTGATGCAGTACAACACCAACCAGGATACAACCGTTGACCAATTGGGAATGTATAATTTCAGTATTGCCAATAAGCGTGTTACCGAAGAAAATGCAACGGTTACGTTTTTGAATCCAAATCATAAATTACTGAACTTCCCGAACAAAATTACTGCTGATGATTTTAAAGGCTGGGTACAGGAGCGTGGCGCCTATTTCCCTGCTCAATGGGATGCAGCGTATGAACCGCTTTTTGAAATGCATGATACAGATGAAGAGCCGCTGAAAGGTTCTACTTTATATGCCAGATACGGAAAGGGTAATTTTATCTATACACCGCTGGCGTTTTTCAGGCAGCTGCCTGCGGGAAATGTTGGTGCGGCACGTTTATTTTTTAACTTTTTATCTGCACAGAAAAACTGATGAACAGGAAACTTAAAAACTGGAATATCTGGTATATACTATTAACAGTTGTTTTAGTACTGCAGATCGCATTTTATTATTGGTTTACTAAATTCTGGGCATGAGTACTATAGACTGGACCGTTCTTATTGTTACACTTGTTGCAGTGGTGGTTTACGGCGTATTCATCGGTCGTGGCCAGAAAAGCAACGAATCTTACCTGAAAGCAGATAATAAAATGCCCTGGTACATTGTACTTATCGGAATTATGGCTACACAGGCAAGTGCCATTACATTTCTTTCGGCACCGGGCCAGGCTTATACAGACGGCATGCGTTTCGTACAGTATTACTTTGGTCTGCCTCTGGCGATGATTGTGATCTGTATTACTTTCATTCCGATTTTTCAGCGCTTAAATGTCTACACAGCTTATGAGTATCTGGAAAACCGTTTTGATAAGAAAACAAGGGTCCTCACTTCACTGCTTTTCCTTTTTTCGAGAGGTTTGTCAACAGGAATCAGCATTTATGCTCCGAGTATCATTTTATCAAGCGTCTTAAACTGGAATATTTATTTAACGAATGTTTTAACCGGAGGTATCCTGTTGATTTATACCTATGTTGGCGGAGCAAAAGCAATTGCGCATACCCAGAAATTACAGTTTCTTATTATCCTGGGAACCATGGCTTTTGCAGGATATCTGCTTATTCAGAATATGCCGGATGGAATTGGCTTTAATGATGCGCTGTATCTGGCGGGAAAATCCGGAAAGCTCAATGTCATCACCACAGAATTCGACTGGAAAGACAAATACAATATCTGGAGCGGATTGATTGGCGGGTTTTTTCTGGCACTTTCTTACTTTGGTACGGACCAGAGCCAGGTGGGAAGATATATCACTGCGAAAGATAATACCAACGCAAAAATGGGCCTGCTGCTAAACGGTTTGGTTAAAATTCCGATGCAGTTTGCTATTCTTCTGATCGGTGCTTTGCTTTTCGCTTTCTTTTCTCTGAAACCGGCTCCGATTTATTTTAATGAACGCTCTTATCAGTATTTAAAAGAAAGACAGCCTGAGCAGGCTGCGGTTTTTGAAAAAGAACATCGCGATTTACAAATAAAATTTAATGCAGAATCGAAAGAAATTCTAAAGCTGAAGGAAAATAACGCTCCTCAACTCAAACAGGCCATTCAGGATTTTAAAGATACGCAAACGAAGGTAAAAGCATTGCATGGCAGAGTAGAGGAAGCAATCAATAATTCAAACTATAATGCCGAGAAAACGGATACGAATTACATTTTCCTGTATTTCGTAAAAAATACCTTGCCTGCAGGGATGATCGGTTTACTGTTTGCCGTCATTTTCCTGGCCAGCTGGGGTTCCATTTCGGCAGCGCTGAATTCCCTTGCTGCCTGCTCATTAAAAGACGTTCATTTGATATTCAGTAAAGAAATTCCTGATGAGAAAACCGAATTAAAATACAGCCGCCTGCACACTTTAGTCTGGGGTATTTTCTCAATTGGTGTAGCGATGTTTGCTACTCAGATGGGTTCCCTTATTGAAGCGGTTAATGTATTGGGCTCCCTTTTCTACGGCCCGATATTGGGGATTTTTCTGGTCGCATTCTATTACAAAAAGATCAACGGTGCAAATGTATTTATTGCTGCCATTTTATCAGAAATTGCGGTTATTGCCGTGTATCAGTTCGATATCGTTTCCTTTCTCTGGCTTAACGTAATCGGGGCAGCAGCGGTCATTATATTTTCTGCAATTGGATTGCTGTTTTATAAGCAGAAAACAGTAAATTCGTAAACAAACAATCACAAAAACAAACAAATAAAAATATTATGAAAACGATTCTTAAATCTGCAGCTGTACTTGTTGCTACGATGACGATCTCAATGAATGCCTTTGCACAGGACACTAAAAAACCTGCCAGCCCTCCGGCTACTGCTACGGGAAAAATTAAAGATGCCACCATTACAATAAACTATAGCAGCCCTTCTGTAAAAGGACGTACCATCTGGGGTGGTTTGGAAGCTTATGATAAAGTCTGGCGAGCGGGAGCCAATGAAGCAACTACCTTCGAAACGGATAAAGATATTACCGTTCAGGGTAAAAAACTGCCTGCCGGAAAATACAGTTTTTTCTTAATCCCTAAACAAAGCGGAACCTGGACAGCAATTTTTAACAAAGAGCCAAAACAATGGGGAGCTTATAAATACGAACAGGCTAAAGATGCTTTACGCGTTGATGTAAAAACAAAAGCTTTACCGGCAACACAGGAAACTTTAGTTTATAAAATAAACAGTAATGGATTCACAATGGATTGGGACAAAATCTCAGTTCCTGTAGAGATCAAATAAATTGATATTTAAGAAATTAAAATCCCGGTTAGTCCGGGATTTTTTTTGTTGAAAGTCTGATCATTGACAACAAAAAAAATTGAAACAGCCAAACGATTATATAAGAACAATTTCGCAATTTTGCTTCTATGAAAACTTTCAATGATTTAGACAGCTATAATAAATATCTCAATCTCACAGCTCCTCTGCATCCATTGATGGACAGCAGGGTCTGCAAGCAGGCTATCCCGAACTTTCCGCAGGTGAGCGGTGAAATTCAGGTGAATCTGTTCAAGATTTCTTTAAAGAAAAACTTTACCGGAGACATCAATTACGGAAACAATAAATATTATACCGAGAACGGATTGATGCTTTTCAGCGAGCCCGGACAGGTAGTTTCCTGGGACAGTCTTACTTTCTGGGATGGGTATGCGTTTGTTTTTCATCCTGATCTCATCAAACAAAATCCGGTTGCTGCTAAAATCCTTCAGTATAAATATTTTAGCTATGAAATCAATGATGCTTTGTTTATGACTGCGGAGGAGGAAGAGACTATAACATGGCTTTTTACAAAAATTCACATGGAATTGGCAGAAAATAAAGCTAATGCCAACACCTCTATTATTTTGTCGCTGTTAAATGTCGTGCTTTCATACGCAGATGTTTTTTATGAAAGGCAGTTTAAAGATAAAGCAACAAAAGCTGTTTCAGTTTCTTCAAAATTAAAAAGCTTACTGCAAAATCATTATAAAGATTTATCCAGACCCGTTTTAAATTTCCCTACCGTTTCGTCTGTTGCCGAAGAACTTAATATGTCTTCCAATTACCTTACGGATCTTCTCCGTGCAGAAACCGGGAAAAGTACCATCAGCTATATTCATGAATTTTTGATTGAACAAGCCGAAATTTTATTGCTCCAGACAGATATGAATATCAGCGATGTGGCTTATCAATTAGGTTTTACAAACGTTCCTTATTTTTCAAGATTTTTTAAAAAGGTTAAAGGCATTTCTCCAACCAAAATCAGAAATCAGAGAAAAGTATAAGATATTCCCCGATTTGTGTTAAAAATCCAGCATTTGTGCAATTAATTTTGAACAGACAAAAAAAATATGTCTTAAAGATTTACATCAATTAAAATTATTACTATGATTTTTACAACACAAAAAATAAGCGAAAGCTACTGGAAAGTGATTATCAATAATCCTCCGGTAAATGTATTCGACCCAGAATTTTCAGTTCAGCTGAGAATAACGATGGAAGAGTTGGAGGCTAATAAAAATCTGAAAGTTGTAGTTTTCGAAAGCGGCAACCCGGATTTCTATGTTGCCCATGCTGAATTGGTTAATATTTTTGATTTCCCGAAGGGAACAGGAGAAACAGGACTTTCTATTTCCTGGCCTGATGTTGCAAAACGTCTGGAGCAGGCAGCATTTGTAAGCATTGCTTCTATCCGAGGAAGAGCCAGAGGCTTGGGTAGTGAATTTATTCAGGCTTTCGATATGCGTTTTGCGAGCAGGGAAAAAGCTGTTTTTACCCAGCCTGAAATCGGAATCGGCTCTTTTCCCGGCGGAGGCGGGCTGGAGCGTCTTCATTTGTTAACAGGAAAAGCAAGAGCTTTGGAAATTATCTTAAGCGGTGACGATTATGATGCGGAAACAGCAGCGAATTACGGCTGGATCAACAGAGCTTTCCCTGATAATGAACTGGACACTTTCGTTGAAAATCTGGCAGATAGGATTGCATCATTTGACAAAAAAATCATTACAACGATAAAATCCATTATGAATGAAAGGGTAATCATTCCAAAAAATGAGCATATTATGGAAACCCAAACCCGTTTCTTTGCATCATTAACTGAACCGGAAGCAAGAACAAGAATCAAAAAGCTGCTGGATCAGGGATTGCAGACCTATGGAGATGTAGAGCTTAATCTTGGTAAATATTTATAGTACAATGAAAGCAATCATATTAAAATCTCCCGGAGATGTTGATCAATTGGAATATACAGAGCTTCCGATTCCTGAAACCCGTCCGGATGAAGTTTTGATAAAAGTAAAAGCAATTAGCATTAATCCAGTAGACACAAAAACCAGAAAAGGAGAAGGCATGTATGGTCTGATGAAAAAAGACCATCCACTTATTTTGGGATGGGATATTTCAGGTATTGTGGAAAAAAGTAAAAGTTCAGATTTTAAAGTTGGGGATGAAGTTTTTGGAATGCTCAATTTTCCCTGTTGGTGGAAATAATATCAATAATTCTATTGAGGTTACGAAATCAGGTGGAACTATTATAAGTATTCCTACTGGTCTGAATGAAGAGATAACTGAAAAAGCTAAATCAAAAGGTATCAATAGCTATTTTATTTTAGTAAAATCAAACGGTGAACATATGAAGGAGATTGCATCCCTTTTGGAAAATGAAACTATTAAACCACATATCTCTACAATATTTTCTTTTGACGAGATAAAAAAAGCACACCTTCAACTGGAGTCGGGCAGGACGGTTGGTAAAGTAGTTGTGGTTTAAACAAATTGTTTCTTTATATAAAAAAAATCGCGAACTGCATTTAGTTGGCGATTTTTAGTTTAGTGTGACCAGGACGAGCGTATCTTCAAATACCTTTATCGAAGATTGGGTTCGATTGAGTCAAATTAAACAAGACTTATGAAGCTCACTTTTATTGGTAATTTTCATACACTTTAAACGGCTTGCAATATAATTTAGGTATTTAAAAAAATGAAGATTGACATTCTGAAGAATAATAAAGTTATGGTAATCTACATTTTTAGTGCTTATACTTATGGTTTGATTTTCTTAACTTTGAAAAATGAAAGAAAAGGTAAAAAGAGTTGTTTCGGAGTTTAATAGTGAATTAAAACTAAAGGGTTTCCGTGCCTTCCAGATTGAGCAGGATGGCAGTGAAACCCGTGTGTACAGCAGAAAAGAATTCTATAAAATCTGCCTTACAACCGGGAAAAGTAAGATTCATTATTCCGATAAAAGTTTCGAGCAGGAAGGAACTGTGCTTTTTTTCGGAAATCCGCATATTCCATATTCCTGGGAAACGATTTCAACGACTTATAAAGGATATACCATTCTTTTTTCCGAGGAATTTTTTAAGAATTCTGAACGCTCTGAAAGTTTACAGCACTCATCTTTCTTTAAAATTGGTGGAACGCCTGTTCTGAAAATTACCGAAGAACAAAGACAATTTCTTAATACTATTTTCCAAAAGATGATTGCAGAACAGGAAAGTGATTATGTTTATAAGGATGAACTGATACGTAACTACATAAGTCTTATCATTCACGAATCTCTCAAGCTGGAACCTGCAGAGGATTTCGAACAGAATAAAAATGCGGCATCAAGACTATCATCCGTTTTTCTGGAACTGTTGGAAAGACAATTTCCCATTGAAACTACAGACCAATCTCTGCAGCTGAAATCAGCTCAGGATTTTGCGAAAAACCTGAATGTTCATGTTAATTATCTCAATCGTGCTGTTAAAGAGATTACAGGAAAATCTACAACGGCTCATATCACAGAACGCATTCTCACAGAAGCAAAAGCATTGCTGCAACACACCGACTGGAATATCTCAGAAATTGCTTTCGCTCTCGGATTCGATTATCCGACGTATTTTAATAATTTCTTTAAAAAACAAACGGGCACCAATCCAAAAGCATTTCGTTTGACAGAAGTTTGAATTTCTTAATTTTTGGTTTGATTATCATTAACTGTTATCATTCAGCTGTTTCTAATTTTGTACAAATAATTTTTAATACAAAATTCAGATATGAAGATAGTAACAGCAGTGATGGCTTTGTCCTTTGTTTTCATCGGACAGGCATTTGCGCAGAATAAAAAATCAAATCAAAGAACAATGAATGCAACCGAACAAAACGAACATTATACATTTAAATTAAGCGATAAAGTAACCCGGAAAGCCGTTACCTTCAAAAACCGTTACGGAATAACGCTTTCCGGAGATTTATATCTTCCCAAAAATACTGGGAAAGAAAAATTAGCAGCGTTGGCAATCAGCGGGCCTTTTGGTGCGGTGAAAGAACAATCTTCAGGTTTGTACGCCAACCAAATGGCGGAAAGAGGTTTTGCCGTTATCGCTTTTGACCCTTCTTATACCGGCGAAAGTGGAGGTGAGCCGAGAGATATTGCTTCCCCAGACATCAATACGGAAGATTTCAGTGCAGCAGTTGATTTCTTAGGACTTCAACACAATGTAGACCGAAACAAAATCGGAATCATCGGAATCTGTGGCTTTGCAACTTTTGCGTTGAATGCGACCATTGCTGACAAACGAGTGAAAGCAGTAGCAACAACAAGTGCTTATGATATTTCAAGAGTGAGTGCCAAAGGATATTATGATAAAATGACTCCCGAAGAACGCAAGAAAGCTTTCGAAACAATGAGTCTGCAACGTTGGGTTGATGCTGAAAACGGAAAGCCTGAATATCCGACAACCCATTTACCTGAAAAATTGAACGGTGATGAACCTCAGTTTGTAAAGGATTATTTTGATTATTACAAAATGCCGAGAGGGTATCATAAACGTTCTTTAAACTCCAATAAAGGCTGGACGAAAACCAATTCGATGTCTTTTGCCAACTCGGTGATGTTGAGTTATATCAAAGAAATTTCGCCAAGGCCTATGCTTCTGATTGCCGGAGAAAATGCACATTCCAAATATATGAGTGAAGATATTTACAAAATGGCTGCGGAACCGAAAGAATTGATGATTATTCCGAATGCTGTTCACGTAGATTTATATGACAAAGTGGATGTGATTCCTTTTGAAAAACTGGATCATTTCTTCAGAACGAATTTAAAATAATTGAACATTGCAATAGTTAAATCCGCTTGTTAAAATGGCGGATTTAACGTTTTTATATTCTAAATATTTAAAAATGAGCTTTAACAAAGATATTTTCACCAGACTTCGGAATGGTGAAACAATAATGCCTGATGATCCTGAAATTCACAAATTGCTGCAAGCTTCCTATGAAGTTAAAAAAAAACTTAATCTATTAAATACTTACACAGAACCGGGTGAGATTTTAAAAATATTAAGTGAGATTGTCGGTGAAGAATTGGAGAATGTGACGGTATTTACCCCTATTTATATCAACTACGGAAAGCATCTCAACATCGGTAAAAATGTATTCATTAACTTTGATTGTACTTTTCTGACTTTGGGCGGAATTACGATTGAAGACGATGTGTTAATCGGCCCGAAAGTTAGTCTGATAACTGAAAATCATCCTTTAACACCTCAACACAGGAAAGGATTGATAGGAAAATCTATTCATATTAAAAAAAATGCGTGGATTGGAGCCAGTGCAACCATTCTTCCTGGAGTGACAATTGGTGAAAATGCTGTGGTTGCAGCTGGAGCTGTAGTTTCCAAAGATGTTCCAGATAATGTTTTGGCGGGAGGGATTCCTGCAAAAATCATAAAAACAATTGAATGATACAGTATTTAATCATCATTCTTTTAGTGTTCAGTCCAACTGTAATCATACAAAATAAAGTAAATTCAAACAAAATAAAATCTAACAAAATAAAAACAAATATTCCCACAATAAGTGATTTTCCGACAGGTGAAGAAAATATTGCTTTTGCACAATATTTTATTGGCAAGTCATATCTGGCGCCTCTTACAAGTAATAAAGATTTAAATGTTCCTATTTCCAACGTTACATTTGAACCGGGTTGTCGTAATAATTGGCACAGTCATACTGGAGGACAACTTTTGATTGTTGTTGGCGGTGAAGGCTTATATCAGGAAAGAGGGAAACCTGCGCGTCGTTTAAAATCTGGTGATATTGTAGAAATTGCTCCAAATGTTGAGCATTGGCATGGTGCAACTGCCGAAAGCTGGTTTTCACATTTAGCAACAAATGGTAATCCGAAAACCAATCAAAATACATGGCTGAAAGCTGTTTCAGATGAAGAATACGCTGAAGCCAACAAAAATACTTTTCTATAAAGAACAAAAAACAAGTGTCTTCAATAGATAATTGTACTATATAACTACCTTATAACTACCTTTTTTGCACACTTAATTTTGGAAATTTAATTAAAGGCTTTAGAGGAATTAATATAAGAAAATAAAAAAATAACGCCAACTGTATGCAGTTGGCGTTATTTGACTATTTGTGACCTCGACAGGATTCAAACCTGTAACCTTCTGAGCCGTAATCAGATGCGCTATTCAGTTGCGCCACGAGGCCATTTGTTAACTTGTTGTTTAACGGTTGCAAATATACCACTTTTTTCCGTTCTTTGAAACATGAAACAGAAAATTTTACTTTTATTTACGGTCTTCTCGCTAATTGCCTGTAAAAGAGAATCAAAAATTTCGTCCGCAGACTGGACAAATATCTCCGCTCGTACCCAGTTTAAGGAGCATGATGGTATCATGGAACTAAAATCGGGTAATTTCACTTACAGTTTTAAGCAAAATCAAACACCTTTCAGGAAAATAATCCTGTTGAATGCAAGTATGGCGGGCTATATTTCGGAGCTTGGGGCAGAAGATGTAATCATAGGTGTTTCCAGCCCGGAGTATATTTATTCAGATAAAATTCAGAATCTGATTAGAGAGGGAAAAATTCAGAATGTAGGAAGTGAACAGAAATATGATGTGGAAAAGATCATCTCTATGAAACCGGATGCTATTTTTACCAATCACATTGCCAGTTTTGACAATACCTATGAACTTTTGAAAAATAACGGTATTCAGGTGATATTTCTGGATGAATACATGGAGCAGAAACCTTTAGAAAAAACAGCCTATATTAAAATTTTCGGAGAATTTTTAGGAAAAGAGAAAGAGGCTGAAGCTAAATATCAGGAAGTAGAGAAAAACTATAACGACCTAAAGCAGCTCGCGTCAAAAGCAAAAGAAAAACCTGTTGTACTTGCCAATGAGATGTATGGAGATGTCTGGTATCTTCCGGGAGGAAATACTTCCGTAGCACATTATATTTCAGATGCCAATGCCAATTATATCATGAAAGATAATAAAGACGAAAAAGCATTAACAATGAGTTTTGAGGAAGTTTATGCAAAAGCGGGAAACGTTCAGTATTGGGTAAATGCAGGAAGCCACACCTCAAAAAAAGAGATGCTGGGTATGAATCCTTTCTATGGGAAACTGGATGTATTCAATAAAGGGAAAATTTATACCATTGCCGGAAAAGAAAAACTGAAGGCAAATGATTTCTTTGAAAGCGGTGTGGTAAGAGCAGATTTGATTCTCAAAGACTATATTAAGATCTTTCATCCTGAATTTTTACCGGATTATCAGCTTACTTATATGAAAGAATTGCAGTAACTCGCAGTATTTGCTTATTTTTGCCTTTCCTTTTTATCAAGTTATGTGGAAAAAAATTAAACAGCTTATCTTCATCATTCTTGTACTGAATGTAGTTTTTATCATCTGGGGCAGATTCTTCAATCCACCAATTACCCTTACCCAGATAGGAGGACTTTTTGAATACGGAAAACTGCACAGAGACTATATTTCCTATGACGAAATGGGAAACAATGTGAAAAAGGCGGTAATTGCATCTGAAGATCAGAAATTCTTTGATCATGACGGTTTCGATTATAAGGCAATCGAAAAGGCTATGAAATATAATGAGAAAGGCAAAAAAATAAGAGGAGGAAGTACTATTTCCCAGCAGACGGCAAAAAATGTATTTCTATGGCAGGGAAGAAGCTGGGTGAGAAAAGGGCTGGAGGCTGTTTATACTTTCATCATCGAAAAAGTATGGACTAAAGACATTATCCTTGAAAGATATCTGAATTCCATTGAAATGGGGCAGGGCGTATTCGGAGTAGAAGCAGCTGCTCAATATTATTTCGGAAAATCTTCCAAAGATTTAAGTGTCTCAGATGCAGCATGGATTGCCGCTGTATTGCCTAATCCAAAGAAGTATGATCCTAAAAATCCATCGCCGTATTTAAGAAAGAAACACAATTGGATCATGAGACAGATGAGGAATGTGAGTTTGAAATAGTATCTTTGTACTAATGAAATTCTTTAATTCCAGCACAAATTTTGAGTCAGTTCTTAAAAAATATTTTTCTTTTAAGAACGAAACTCTTTCTTTAGAGCCTTTTGCAGAGTTTTTAGAAACCATAAAAGAGGCGGACTTTACTGATGTGCTCAATTTTTTCAGAAGTAATCCCAACTTTGCTGAGAACTTTAAATATTATATTCACAATATTTTTAGAGGAAGACCTTTTAACCTTTCTCTGACAGAAGCTAATATTCTTTCAGAAAATGCCTTTTTTCCGGAACTTAAAAAAAGAATTCTGAACAAGGTTCTGCCACCTGTTGAAAATGAGAAAACGGTGTGGTACATGATTGATAACGTCAGCCTGCGGCCGAAAAAAGATCTGAAATACCTGCATAATCTTCCTGAAAATGAGATTAATGAATTTTTAAACATATTAGGAGCTTCGGATTTTATTATTCGTCCTAATGTGAAAAAAGAGCTCATTTTCTCTATGAATATCCTTTCCTGGAGGGTTACAGGAATGGCTATGGAAGTAGAGGTAGTAAGAATGGCTCCGCAGTACAGAAATCTTGATAATCCGTTTCTTGCCCTGCAGAATGAACTGGAGACATTAGCTGAGGATCTGGCAAAAGATCCCTATGTACAACTGCATTCCAAAGACAGCAGATATAAGCAGATCAAAATTTATACAGAGCAGTGCCTTGAGTTTGTTAATATTGCTTTTAAGAATTCTGCCAAATACGGAATTTCAGGGAAGATTAACCAATCCCTTCTGAAAATCCGCCAGCAGACCGAAAGAATTTATGAGATCGCACAATTACTGGTGATTGATACTGATGAGGATGTTCTTATAAAATCTAAACAGCTTGTTTTTAATATTCTGAACTACAAATCTCATAAAAATAATATTTCAGATCTGATCAATGACAGCACGAGACTAATCTCCCATCTTATTACGAATCATACTGCAGAAACCGGAACACACTATATCACTTCTACCCGTAAAGAGTATATGACGATGTTCTATAAAGCAAGTGGTGGAGGAATTATTGTAGGAGCACTATGTGTTCTGAAAATGCTTTACGGATATATCCCGGGAAGTGATTTTTCGCATGCTTTTCTGTACTCTATGAATTATGCGATGGGGTTTGTGATGATTTATCTGATGGGCTTTACGCTCGCAACAAAACAGCCTGCGATGACGGCTGCTACCATGACAAAAGTACTGTCTGAAGAAGGAAATGCCCAAAGAAATAATACAGAATTTGCCCATTTGGTTTCTAAATTATTCCGAAGTCAGTTTATTGCCTTTGTAGGAAATGTATTGCTGGCGTTTCCCATAGCACTTGCCATCATTTACGGACTGGATGTCTTTTTTTCTCAGAATCTTGCTGTAGAAAGGTCTGATAAATTGCTAAAAGATCTTGATCCATTTAAATCCAAAGCGATTTTACATGCCAGCATTGCCGGATTTTATCTATTTATTTCCGGGATTATTTCAGGAAATATCGGAAACAATTCCGTGTTTTATCAGATTCCGGAAAGGATTGCTAAAAATCTGTCTATCAGAAGCTTTTTCGGGAAGAAATTTGCAAAAGGATTGTCAAAATATTACGCTAAAAACTGGCCGGGTATTGTCTCTAATTTCTGGTTTGGTGTATTCCTGGGTGCTACTGCGCCAGTCGGAATGTTTTTTGGGCTGGATCTTGATATCAGGCATATTACCTTTGCTGCCGGCAATTTTGCATTAGGGTTATATGGAAAGGATTTTTCGGTAGATTCCTACACCTTCTGGATATCTTTCCTAACGGTATTCCTGATTGGTTTCTTCAACTTTCTGGTAAGCTTCAGTTTATCGATGTTCCTGGCATTCCGATCAAGAAAAATGAATTTCGGACAGGTAAGTGAGATCTATAAAGAAATCTTCAGATATTTTATTAAACATCCGTTAAAGTTTTTCCTGCCATTGAGTTCCGGACTCGATAAAAAAGCGGATGATCTGATGAGCAGTACGATTTCCAATAAATCAGAAGAACATTAATAAATAAAAATGCTACCCTCGGGTAGCATTTTCTATAATTTACTTTTAAAGACAAACAGGAAGTAAAGGACATTTTGCAGGTAAAGTTGTCCAATAAGCACATTCGTTCTCATTAGCACAGCTTACGGCACAGCAAATCTCTCCAACACCACTACCTTGTATTGTTCTTAAAGTTTTTCTTGCCAGTTTTTTTGATGCAATTGATTTTTTCATGATATTAATTTTTTTGTTCGTTAAATATATCAATTAATATCGATTTCTGTACATAATATTTTAAAGCCCTAAAAATTTATAAAATCTGTAAATCACGGAACTTTTCTGCCCCAAATTTATCCTGAAACTTTTTGAGATAAAAGCTTTTACGCATTTTAAAATCATGTTTCAACAGAGGAGAATCAATTTTGATGATGATACATTCATTTTCAATATTGACGCTTCTGATTTCTTTGAAAAGACTTTCGTCAAGATATTCTTCAAGGAAATCTTTAATGTCAAAAGCAATAAGTTTATGTTCAAAACCATACATTCTGGCAAAAGATTTTACCAGTTCGGAGGATTGATATTCACGTTTTTTCTTCTTCATTTTCGGGGTGCGTGGTTCGTGGAGTTTTTAGTTGTGTGGTCTTTGGTCCGCGATTTTTTTACTGCAGATTATTTTTATTCCAATTTTCTATGACCCATTTTTTATAAAAGTTAATTTTTCCGCCTAATATATTATATTCATTTTTTAATGTTTCAAATGTCGTGGAGACATCAGGATATAGTATTATAATTTTCTCTAAATGATTAATGGTTTCATCATTACTTGCATGGCTGTAAATGAGGAAGCGAATGTAATCATTTTTATAAAAGGATCTTCCATAACCTTCAACAATATTTGTGATTATTGAATCTGAAGATCGCCTTAATTGGCTGCCTAATTCAAACAGTTCATATTTAGGAAGGAGATGGGTGGCTTTATGGGTCTTTAAAAATAAGTCAAAAGCCATTTTGTAAATTTCAAGATTTCTATAACTCATATCATTTATGTTTAGGATATTAAGTTAAGATAAAACCAAAAATAATATTCAAATTTTTTATCCAAAGTTTTCAACTTTGTACTTCAAATTCCCTAACTCGAATCACGTAACCCGCATCCCGTATCTCAGCACTAAACTTCAAAAATTATACTTTCCTCATTGATCTTTTTTACTACACTTTCCGTACGTTCTCTGTGAGTATCTGTGATGAAAATCTGGCCAAAACTTTCACGATTAACCAGTTCTATCAATTGGGAAACCCTTATATCATCGAGTTTATCAAAAATATCATCGAGTAAAAGGATAGGAGTCTTTTTCGTGAGCTCTTTTACAAGACTCATCTGAGCAAGCTTTAAAGAAATAAGAAAAGATTTCTGCTGTCCCTGAGATCCGATTTTCTTAATTAAAACATGATCCATTTCGAAAAGAAGGTCATCCTTATGGATTCCTTTCGAAGTGTAGGTTAGCATACGATCTTTTTCAAGACTTTCCTTTAAAAGATTTTCAAAAGAATCTTCCAGCAAATGAGATTCGTATATGACAGATACGGTTTCTTTTCCACCGGAAATAATCTTATAGAAATTCTGAACAATAGGATTAAGCTGTTCTACAAATTCTTTTCTTTTATTAAATATTTTCGTCCCGAATCTGATGATCGGGTCATCATAGATTTCCAGCGAATCTTTATCCCAGGTTCTGTTCTTGGCAAAATACTTAAGTAAGGCATTTCGCTGCTGAATGGTCTTCTGATACTGAATAAGGTCAAAAAGATACCCGGAATCCGTCTGCGAAATCATAGAGTCCAGAAACTTACGTCTGCTTTCCCCGGAATCCGAAATAAGATTGGAATCATAAGGAGAAATCATAACGCTCGGAAGATAGCCGATATGATCCGCAAGCCTGTCATAGCTTTTATCGTTTTTCTTAATTACCTTTTTGGCTTCCTTAGGCTGGGTAATTCTGATGATGTCTTCACTGTCCTCATTCTGGATTTCAGCATCAATGGTGAAAAAATCTTCCTCTTTTTTTATATTGTTAAGATCTGTATTGCCTAAAAAGCTTTTTCCTACAGATAAATAATGCAGGGCATCTAAAATATTGGTCTTTCCCACACCGTTATTACCCACAAAACAATTGATCTGTGGGGAGAATTCAAATTTTTTCTCAGTATGGTTTTTGAAATTGTAGAGGGAAAGCTTCTTGATAATCATTCGTCAAAAATACTTCATTATTAGTAAAAATAAAAAAGGAAGTGCAGAACAAGTTTCCACCCCGAATGAAAAATAAGCGTCATCCCTCTTATTTTCAGAGAAATAAATAAGAATATAGGTTGCAATACCAGCCATAAAAAAAGCTATAGCATATTGTAATTCAAGAAAGAAGATACCAATTATATTACTGATAAAAACGAGTGCGTAGGCAATATATTTGGTATTTTGTACCCCTATCAGCATAGGAAAGGTTTTTACAGTGTCACTATTCATATCCCGGATATCAAAGGGAAGGACAAGTGCTGTAATAAAGAAAAAACTGATCAGAAAAATAGGAATACTGAATTCCGGAAGCGTAAGCCAGCAGTTGACAAGTGCCCAGACCAATCCTACGTAAAAAACCTTCAGTAAAGGAATTTTACGGATATAAACATCAAGAAAAAAGCTGTTGTAAAGCAATCCCAGCACAACAATGATGAACCATTTCAAAAGCCTTATTTCATTATGATTTTGGATGATTAAAAAAGCACAAATAATTCCGGCTACAGCATTCAGAATCAGTATTTTGAAAAAATGTCTGGTGTATTGATATTTGGTATAAAGATAACCGCTGAAATAAGTGATGAAAATAAGCAGAACGGTAGGGAAACGGAATGTGTTTTGCTCTTTCATAAAAAATACTGCAAAAATAGTTCCCATAAGGGAGACATAAATCTGGCTGTCTATGACAGTTTTTTTCAGTACTTTTAAGATGTTCATTTATCAAAATTAATATATATGAAAAGATTTTCCAAGATTTTTCTGCTTTTGCTTGTAATGCTGAGCTTTTCAATGGTATCCGCACAAAAGTATTACGATACCCAATGGAAAAAAATTGCTGAAAACAGTACAAAAGGAGCGTATAAATCTAATCTTCCCATTATTTTAGACATACAAAAACAAGCCATGAAAGAAAATAATGCTTTTGAGCTGATCCGTTCTCTGAAAGCGGAATTCAGTATTGTAAACCAAACGGTGGATGATGATCAGAATGATGCTGCTTCCCAATTTTTCAAAAAACTTAAGGATACCGAAGGAAAGCTGAGCGGTGAAGGAAAATTGGTATACAAAGTCCTGTTGAACGGTTTCTTCATGGATTATTACAATCAGAATCTATGGAAAATAAACGGAAGAACCAACATCAATTCTCAGGATGTTTCGCAGATAGAAACCTGGAGTAAGCTTGATTACAAAAATTATCTTACCAAAAGCTTCCAGGAACTTGATCAGGAAAAACCTGAAATGAAAAAGATTTTACTGGAAAAATATAAGGATATATTTTCCGGAACAAACGATATCGCTTATTTCCCGACACTGTCTGATTGGTATGCGCTTAAAAAAGTAGAATTTTTATCCGAAAACAATATTTTCACAAAAAATGAACTGACTGCCAACCGTGCAGCGATTAATGCTATCTATGATGAGTTGATTGCACAGAACACCGGGAATGCAAAGCTGTATTTTATGAAAGAAAAGATTACAGAGAACTGTAATTTCAATCATTGCAAAGACAGGCTTGAGCAGCTTCAGAATCTCTTAAAAACTAATGTGGAAGGAGATTATAAAGTGATAATCATGGGAGATATCATGGATGAACTTGTTAACAGGAAGAAACCTAAAGAAGCACTTGCAATAGCTGCCCAGGCAAAAAGTGAATATCCGAAGTCTCCTTTTATTGAAAATATCAAAAGTAAGGAAGCACAGATCGTGAATCCGTACCTGACAATCAAATATGAATCCCAGACCCAGAATAACCTGCCGATTCATTTTGTGGCGCAATATCAGAATGTATCAGAATTTACCCTGAATATTTATGAAGTAAAAGATGATTTTACCTCACTGCTTCAGTATGTTCAGAATCCTTACTCCGATACTTTTGGAAAGCTGAAAAAGAATATCGTAAGAAAAGAAACATTCCAGCTTCCGGACCCTAAGGATTATCAGAGCCATAAAACATCACTGGAAGTTAAGCCGCTTCCGTCAGGGGTGTATGTTGCAGAATTTGCGGTTGCAGGTGCTGATATGAAAGAAACAGACTCAAGACAGAACTTTTATTTCCTGGTTTCCGGAAACAGAATTATTTATCAGAATAAAACGGATAGAAATCCTCTTTCTGATGAGCTGAAGCTGGTAAACAGTGAAAATGGAAAGCCGGTAACCAATGAAGGACTGAAGTTTTATGAATTTGTTTCTAATAAAACATTAAACAAAATAGATGGAACGACCAATGCAAACGGAGTATTTAAGTTTCCTTCTACAGAAAGCAAAGACTATTACAGAACTTTCCTTATTCAACAGCCTAAGACCAATGATTTTCAGATCATGCAGGTGTACGGAAACAGAGGCTATGATGACGATTATAACCCTAATAAACAAACCCGATCAACTGCTCAGATCTTTATCGACAGAGGTATTTACCGTCCCGGGCAGACCGTTTATTTCAAGGTCATCAATACAAGGCAGAATAAAGAAGTGGAAGCTGTTATTTCCGGATTAAAACAGAAAATAACTTTACTGAATACCAATAATGAGGAAGTTTCTTCCCAGGAATTCACGACCAATGAGTTTGGCTCCTATCACGGAAGTTTTATCCTTCCGAAAGGAAAGCTAAACGGTAATTTTTACCTGAGGATTGAAGGAGAAAGCCAGGGATACAAAAATTTCAGGGTAGAAGAATATAAAAGACCAAAGTTTGAAGTAACGTTTGAACCTGTAAAAGACGAGTATAAATATGGCCAGACCATAGAATTGAAAGGAAAAGCAGTGATGTTTTCCGGGGTTCCGCTAAGTAATACGACCGTAAACTATGAAATCAAAAAACAGAATATCAGATGGAGGTATTTCAGCTGGTATCCGCAGGATGATGATAATGAAAACTCGATTCTGGGCGAAGCAAAAACCAATGAAAAGGGAGAATTTGTCATTCGCCTGGAACTTAAAAAAGAAGAAAAACTGGAAGGGATACAGATTGATAATTATGCCATCAATGCATCTGTAACAGATATCAATGGTGAAACTCAGACCGCGGATACCCAATTGAAAGTAGCATCAGTTTCGCATTATATCCAGGCAGAAAATATCAGCAATACTTTTGCGGATGAAAATGTAAAAGTAAAGGTAGAAACCAAAAATTATAACGATCAAAATCTTAAGAAGCCATATCAGGTTAAGCTATCAAAACTGACCGCTCCTGACAGAATTTTCAGAGATAATTTCAAATCTGAGGTACAGAATCTTCCGAAATATTCAAAAGAAGAGTTCATCAGTAAATTCCCTCACGATCTTTTTGATAAAAATGATGAGATTAAAAACTGGAAAACAGAAAAAGTATTATTTGAAAAACAACAGCAGCCATCTGCAGATAATACCCAGCTTGATTTAGGGAAACTGGAAGCAGGAGATTATCAGCTGGAACTTTTCAATATCGAAGGAAAAGACACCATCAAAAGTGCTCAGAACTTTAGTGTTTGGGACAAAAAAACTTTAAAACCAAGCCAAAAGACATTCCTTACGGTTATCGCTCCAAAAGAAGAATTATCAAGAGGAGAAAAAGCAAAAGTGTATGTTTACTCAGCTGTTCCTGATGCGATGGTGAATGTTTTTGTACAGGATGGATCCGGAAAAACCGTTTCCGAAGTTCATCAGATGAAAAAGGGAATATTTGAGTACACGGCTGAAATTCCTAAAGATAAAAGTGTCTCTTCACTGAATCTTCAGTTTCAGCTGGTAGCATTTAATGATGTGAATACGGAATCTGTTTCCTTAAAGATAAAAGATACTGACAAACCTTTAAAGATTGAAACGGTAACCTTCAGAGATAAACTGGAGCCTAATGTTAAAGAAAAATGGACGGTAAAAGTAACCGGAAATGACAAAGAAAAGATCAATGCTGAGGTATTGGCGAATATGTATGATATGTCCCTGGATCAGTTTGCTGCAAACAGCTTTAGTTGGACGAAATTATATACCCCATTTGTGATTATTACTTCATATGGTATCAACAATTACTTGGAGCAGCAAAATTATCATAAAAGACTGAGATATTTCGAAGGTAAATATGTAACTGTTCCTCAGTTTAACTGGTTTGATGGAAGGTTTGGTAATAGATGGGATTCTGATGGTGATGGTGTGAGTGATAAAGATGATGCTTGTCCTACTGTTCCGGGGTCTCCTGAATATAATGGTTGCCCTAAACCTATGAGCGTAACTGCTTCTGAAGTTATAAGCTACAGATCTAGTAGGGGGGCGAAAGTTGCTATGCCGGCTGCTCCCTTAGCAAAAGAAGAATCCTTAGTAATGAAATCTGATGGAAGTGGTGTTTTAGACAATTCTGCCACAGAAAAAGCTTTGGATAAAGTAGCTGTCCGCCAGAACCTGAACGAAACAGCCTTCTTCTATCCGGATCTGAAAACCGATGCCGAAGGAAATGTCAACTTCGAGTTCACCTCTCCGGAAGCATTGACCAAATGGAAGCTAATGTTCCTCGCCCATACTAAAGACGCAAGAGCTGCTACCTTGGAAAAAGAAGTGGTAACACAGAAAGAATTCTCCGTGACTCCAAATTATCCAAGATTTCTGAGAGAAGGTGATGAACTGAACCTGCAATCGAAACTTTCAAATCTTACCAATAAAAAACTGAATGGTTCTGCTGAACTGCAAATTTTAGATGCCTTTACCAATGAAAATATTTCTTCAAAATTCGGAATGAGTTCAGGAGTACAAAATTTCAACTTAAGTGAAAACGGAAGCAGCGCATTGACATGGAAATTAAAAGTTCCGGACAATGTTTCCTCCGTTATTTTCAAAGTGGTGGCCAAGGCAGGTCAGTATTCAGACGGAGAGCAGCAGGCTATTGCTGTATTACCGAACAGAATGCTGGTGACGGATGCAGTTCCGGTTTTCGTGAAGGAAGGAGAAACCAAAACATTTGTATTGGATAATCTTAAAAATAATACATCAACAACGGCTTCTAATGTTTCCAATACGTTGGAACTGACAACCAATCCGATCTGGGAGATTATGTTTGCGCTTCCAAGTCTGAAAAATGATCAGAATAATTCTGCAGACGTTATCTTTAATAAATGGTTTGCTGATGTTTTAGCTTCAGAAATATTCAAAGCTAATCCAAAAATGAAAACCGTTTTTGAAGAATATCAGAACAAAGGACTATTACAGTCAAATCTTGAAAAAAATCAGGAGTTGAAGCAGTTGTTGCTGGAAGAAACCCCTTGGGTGCTGGAGAGCAAAAATGAAGGAGAGCAGATGCAGAAACTGGCATTATTATTTGATGTTAATACAATGAAAAATTCGATCAATCAGGATTGGGAGGATTTCAAAAAACTGCAGAATCCGGATGGTGGATTCTCATGGTATCCTGGTTATCCAAGTTCTTACGGAACATCGTTGTATATCCTTAAAAACTTAGGAAAAATCAATTCCTGGTTAAAAGATAATGTGAAAGATTATCAAAGTGCTGATCAGAAAGCTATTGTTGCTAAACTGATTCAGTATGTAGACAATGAAGTTAATAAGTATTTTGATGTGAAAAAAGGAAATGTCTGGAACAACTGGGCAATAGACTATCTTGATACCAGAAACTATTGGGAAAAGCAATATCCTTTAAAAGGGAAAGGAGCTGCTCTGAAAACGATGGTAAAGCAAAAAGCCAAGACCGCTAAGATCACAGATTTTACATTCTTCGGGCTTCACCGAGCGGCATTATTAGTGAACGATTATGGTCTGAAAGAGGTGTCTGATAAATTAATGACTTATCTTAAAGAAACTTCTACAGATACCAAAACACAAGGTGTATACTGGAAACAAAACCTGAATGATTGGGGATGGTTTGGTTCAAAAGTAGTTAACCATGCCGGAGCAATGGAAGCTTTCAATACGTTGAAATCTAACGATCAAAACTTTATTGAAGATATGAAGATCTGGCTGGTAACCCAAAAAGAAGTCAACTCATGGGGAAGCTCAAGAGGAACAGCAGAGGTGATCTTTACCATTTTGAATTCAGGAAAATCATGGACAGGAACTGAGAGTGATAAAGCTACTATCGTTTGGGGAGGAAAAGAATTAACTCCTCAGACACAGGCAACAGGTTATGTAAAATCAACTTTGAAGCCAGAAACTATAGATAAAAACTTAGCCTCAGTAACCGTTACCAAACCTGGTCCCGGAATTGTTCAGGGAGGATTGTTCTGGCAGTATTACGAAGACCTGGATAAAATCAAATCTTCTGAAAATTATATTTCTGTAACGAAAGAGCTTTATAAAAAAGTAAAAACGATAAACGGAGAAGAGCTTCAGAAAATATCTCCAGAAACTCCATTGAAAGTAGGAGATAAAGTGACGGTAAGAATGATTCTGAATACAGACAGAGCAATGGAATTTATTCATATTAAAGATATGCGTGCAGCAGGATTTGAACCTGTAGATGTATTATCCGGATATCAGTGGAAGAATAATCTTGGATATTACCAGTCGACCAAAGATGCTTCTACCAATTTTTATATCCAATACATGCCGAAAGGAAAATATGTATTTGAATACGATGTAGTGGCCAACGCATCCGGTAAATTCTCCAACGGAATTACAACGATGCAGAATTATTACGCACCGCAGATGAATGCACACACCAAAGGAAGTAACGTAACAATTTCAGAGTAACTGATAAGCATAAAACTGTAGTAATTTTTACTGCAGTTTTTTGTTTAAAGATTTTGAACAGAATAGAATTAAATCGAAAAATCAAACAAATGTTTAATTTTGGAATGGTTTTTGAAATTAGATGAGTACAAATTAAAAAAATTATAAAGATGAAATTTACTAAAACTTTAATTACAGGATTGGTATTGATGGCAGGGGTAAATGCTTTCGCTCAAAAGAAAGCAGAAAAGTTTGAAAAACTACAGATTGAAATGTTCCCAAAGGCAAAAGAAGGATATAAGCAGGTATATATTCAGCTTCCCGTAGCAAAAAACGAAAAAGATTTAAAAGTAGAACTTTTTGTTGGGGCTGAAAAAATGTTAGACTGTAACAATTACTTCCTGATGGGAGAAATGAAAACCCAGGATCTTCAAGGTTGGGGATACAACTATTATGAAGTAGAGTCCAATGGAGAAACAGGAGGAACAATGATGGCTTGTCTGGATAAAAAACTGACTAAAAAGTTTGTGACCTTAAAGCCTGAAATCGTAAGATACAATAGTAAACTTCCGTTGGTATTCTATGTACCGAAAGATATCGAAGTTCGCTACAGAATTTTACGTCCGGATGCTGCGATGAAAAAAGCAGTTCAGAAGTAAATCAGGGTATTATAATGATACAGAAAACTCCCCACAGTGATGTGGGGAGTTTTCGTTTTATTTGAAGTATGTATTCGTGTAAATTCAACGTCATTTCTGTCATGCCGCAGGAATCCAGCTTCCAATATTCAGAGTATAAATGATAGTGTTTTCTGTTACCAATGTTTTTAGATAAAGCCCGTTCCTATTGAATATTATTTCCACAAATTTTATAGATTAAGTAATTTATTATACAAGCCTATTCATCCAGTTTGTCATTTCGAAGGAATCCAAATTCAGAATGTTTTTTTTCCAGAGAATGTTCTTTTTTTCCTTTTGTTTCCTGAAAAAGTGTCGTAAAAAACAATGCAGAAAAAGTAGAGTTAAAATTTTTTTTCAGATTTTCTAGTATTTAATTAACATTTAAACGACTCCGACAAAACTTTATTTTATAAGGTTTTAAACTTAAACATATTTTAAACTTACTTTAAATTCACTACATTGTAGAATTATCTTTAAGTATTTAACCTTTTTTTGCATTATATTTGTTGTAAACATAAACCATGAAAAACAATTTATTGATTTTTACGTTTAGTTTTTTTGCTTTCCCCGCTTTTGGCTGGGCACAGTCTGCGCCGGATTTTAAAGAACTTCTGGATAGTGCTATGGTTCGTGATTCGAACCTTAAAATGCAGATTACCCAAAACAAACTTACCGATCTGGATGAACATAAATTGAAAGATATCTTTCTTCCAACACTGGAACTTAGTGGCCAGGCCGGTTATCTCAACGGAACAGCAAGACTTACGTCACCGGAATTCAATCTCACACCCTTTATCAATATTCCGGAAGGGACTTTCAACAATAATTTCAATGTATCAGGATTTTCAGGTATTGCTAAGGCAGATGCCAAAATGCTTCTGTATTCGGGAGGAAAGGTTAAATACATGAAAAAAGCGGTTGAAGAAAAGAAAAAATCTGAAGATATACTTCTGGAGAAAACAAAAGATGAAGTGATTGCCACTATTTCCAGAGCGTATGATCAGCTGGCCCTGATTCATCAGTCTAAAAAAGTGCTGGACGAAAGTAAAAAAAGACTCGATATCAACAGGAAAACAGCAGACAAAGCGTTAGGCTATGGTCTGATTACTCCTTACGATCATAAGAAAATTGAGCTGGCACAGGCTACGTTGAATGCTAAAATGGTAGAATATGAAGGTAAAAAAGAATTACTTCTTACCCAGCTTTATGTTTTAACCGGAATCAACAAGGAAAGACTCAGAATGATTGATCCGGTATTATCTCCGGTGGAACTGCTTGCTGCAGAAAAAGGAATAGAGCAGAGAGCAGAAATCCGTGCTTTGGAACATGGCATCAGTGCTGCAGATTATAAGATAAAAGCCGAAAGAACATGGATGATTCCTAAAGTCCAGCTGATGGCTTCTGCTTATTATATCGGTTTGTACGGAAACAGAATAAAATCCTCAGAAAATGTGATTCCTGCAGTTCCGTTGCTTGGATATGAAGGGAAAAAACTGGACTGGAGGCCCAATAATATTAATGTATTTCCATTGATTACAGCAGGAGTAGGTTTTAAATGGGAGATCTTTGACGGAAAAGAGGGAAAACATGCTGAAGAAACAGCCAAAGTCGGAAAAGAGGTATTACAAAACCAGAAAGAAGATGCGCTGAAAAAATTAACACTGAATCTGGCCAATAACCAAACCAATTATGATATTGCTTCCGCACAGATTACCCTGAAAGTTAAAGAAAAGGAGCTGGCAAAAAATGCACTTGTACAGGCAGAAAAAGAATTCAGATATGGGATGAGCAAATCTTCACAGCTCATTGATGCAGAAAACGATCTTGAAGCTGCCGAACTGGAATATCAGAATGCTGTTTTCAACCAGAGAAGAGCGGGAATAGAACTGATGAGGTCTACCCAGGAGCTGGATATCACTAAATTTTATTTAATTCCTTAACCATTTAAATCATGCATAAAAATATATCTATACTCTTCGCCGCTCTGATTTTGTTGGGGAGCTGTGACAAAAAAAACGAAAAGATCAAAGAGCCGGAAGGGAAAACCAAGAAAGAGGTGATCTCTTTTGCCCCAAAAGTCACCGGAAGGATTTTAAAAATATATGTTTCCGAAGGGCAGACTGTGAAGAAAGGGGATACCCTGGCACAGCTTGATGTACCTGAAGTCTCCGCAAAAATAGCGCAGGCACAAGGTGCAGTAAGTGCTGCTGCCGCCCAGGAGCAAATGGCTAAAAACGGTGCAACAGCAGATCAGCTAAAGCAGCTTCAGGCCAAATATAAAGGATTGAAAGAACAATACGAATTTGCCCAGAAATCATATAGAAGAGCGAATAATATGTTCCGTGACAGCTTGATGTCTCCGCAGGCTCATGACGAAATCTACGCAAAATTACAGGGAGCTAAAGCTCAGTACGATGCTGTAGTGGCAGAGCTGGATGATGTAAAAAGGGGAACCCGCGTCGAAAAAGTGGAGATGGCAGCAGGACAGGCATCACAGGCTAAAGGTGCTTTACAGGAGGCCAATGTTGCCTATTCAGAGAGATATATCATTGCGACCAACGATATGGAAATAGAAACTATTAGCTTAAACACCGGTGAGCTTGCAACAGCAGGATTTGCATTATTTAACGGATATATCCCGGAAAGTACTTATTTCAGGTTTACCATTCCGGAAAGTGCTATTTCAAAATATAAAAAAGGGCAGGAGGTAACGATGCAGGTGGTGTACAATAAAGAAAACCTTAAAGGAACTATCGTCTATATCAAACAGCTGACAAAGTATGCAGATATTACTACTGCGTACCCGGATTATCAGCTGCAGGACGCAATCTACGAAATCAAAGTAAAACCGAAGGATATGAATAAGGCTAAAAATATTCTGGTAAATGCCAATGTAATCCTTAAATAAATGATACAGAACGGATAGAGTTTTAGTGAAATTCCATTACGTTTTTCAACCTATAAAAATATTCAGATGAAAGAATTTTTCCGTCTTTTAAAACGTGAGTTCAAACTTTTTATCGGCAATTCTACCTTGAGAACGGTGTTCTTTCTGGCACCGGTATTCTATGCAACCTTGCTGGGGTTTGTCTACAAAAGCGGAAAAGTTGAAAATACTCCTGTATTGGTTGTCGACAGAGATAACACGCCTTTGTCCAATCAATTGACAGAAATGCTCGAAGACAATAAAAGCATTAAGGTCTTCAGATACCTTCAGGAGCCTCTTAGTATCAAAGATGAGGTGATCAGACATGAGGCTGCAGCTGTAGTTATTATCCCTTCCAGGTTTGAAGGAGATATGCTGCAGAAAAAGTATCCTGAACTTAATGTTTATATCAATACCGGGAATGTTTTAACGGCCAATTTTGCTTCCAAAGCACTTCAGCTGACCATCGGAACATTCTCAGCCGGAGCTTCCATCAAAGCCCTTCAAAAGGCGGGAATGCCAGCCGCAAAGGCTGCTACCCAGTATGAACCTTTTAAAGCCAACTACATTACCCTTTTCAATACAACGGGGAACTATCTTATTTTCATGTGGCCGGCGATGCTTGCCGTAGTTTTACAGCAGGTAATTCTGTTGGCTATGGCTGTAAGTTTTGCTGCTGAATTTGAAAGAGGATCTTTCATAAAAGAATATCAAAAAATGAAAAGATGGGCTTTCCCGACTATGCTGATTAAGGTAATACCTATCTGGGTGTTTTCTGTACTTATTGTAGGCATTTATTACTTTATGCATATGATCTTCAGAGTTCCGATGCCGGAAGGGATACTCAATTTTATTCTTCTGACAGCGGTTTTTGTAGGATCCGTTTCATTTCTGGGAGTCTTTGTAAGTATTCTGATCCCGGATGCATTGAAAGCAACACAGATCCTTATGGTTATCGCTTCACCAGCGTTCATTATCAGTGGTTTTACCTGGCCTCTGAATGCTATGCCTGCCTTTGTTCAGTTTATCGCGAATATTATTCCGCTCACTCCCTTTCTGCAGGCCTTTAAGATTCTTTTGATTCAAAAAGGATCGGTAGAACTTACCTTTCCTTACCTGAAGCATTTAAGTATTCTTTTAGTAATATATGCTGTTATTGGCTGGATTGCTTTAAAGATCAAGCTTTGGTTTATATTCAAAAAAGCCGCACCGCAGGAAATTGCTGTGGAAAATAATTCTCCGGAGGATAGTGAGTAGTTTCTGGTTTTGGCTGATTGGTTACTGTTGCAGTTGTATTGGTTAATTGGTTAAGAATATTTATATTAAATTATTCAAAATCAAATCCCGAAACCCTGCAATTTACTACCTTGTATCCCGGAACTCCAGAATTCGCAACTCAGAACTCGTAACCAGCAATAAATAACGCACAACATCGTAACACGAATCCCGAAACCATCCATGTCCAATTTTTTCAACCGACTATAAAATCAAACAAAAAAACTGATATATTTGTCTGTAGTAAAATAGAAATTATATGGAAAATGTATTTGATGCAAAAGATGCTCAAAACTATATAGATAGAATCAACAGGCTGGTGGAAGATACCCATGGTTTATGGGGCAAAATGACGGTGGATCAGATGCTGGCACATTGCTGTATAACCTACGAAATGGTGTACGAACCGGAAAAACACAAAAAGCCTGGAGCTATTGCAAAATTTATATTGAAGACTTTTGTAAAACCTAAAGTAGTAGGAGAAAAAGCCTATCCGAGAGATTCGCCTACAGCACCTCAGTTTTTGATTACCACTAGAAAGAATTTTCATGAAGAAAAAACAAGACTGATAGGTTTTATTCAGAAGACACAGCAATTGGGAGCAGATGCTTTTGATGGGAAAGAGTCTTTCTCTTTTGGGAAATTAAATGCACAGGAATGGAATAATATGTTTGCCAAGCATCTGAACCATCACCTGGCACAATTTGGAGTATAAACACAACCTTACATGAAAAAACTTTTATTACTTTTTGTTCTGGCTGCCAATTTTGTATTGGGCCAGATGCCGGATATTTCCAATACATGGCTGAATAACAGTAAACCTTATATAGGAACTATCGGAAACAAGGGGCAGGAACTGAAACTAAAGATCAATATCTCTGAACAGAATAAAAAAAATGATCAGGAATATTTCGTTTCAGGATACTCTCTTGTAGATACCAATTATTCAAAATTCGAAGGTAAAATTACCATTTTAAAGTATAAAGATTCCAGAAAACAGGGAACTGTATATGGCGAATATGAACTGGCAGAAGAGAATAAAGGAAAACATTCCGGACTTTTCAAAGGAAAATTTACCTATAATTTTAAATGGAACAAGAAAACAGAGAAAATTGAAGGGCAGTACATCGAGCTTACAGGAGACTGGAAAAGTTATGACGGAACCCTTGAATTCAAGACCCATCTGAAAAATCAGTAACACCTCATAATTTTATATCGGACTTAAAAATATCTCAGACCTCGGGTCTTATCTAAAACTCATTAATACTATGAAACTAGGCGCATTTTCAATCAGCTTAAGCGTAAAAGATCTTCAGAAATCCAAAGATTTTTATGAGAAGCTGGGTTTTACAACAATGGCAGGAACTGAAGAACAAAATTACCTGATCATGAAAAACGGATCTACACTGATCGGGCTTTTTCAGGCAATGTTCGACGGAAATATGCTTACTTTCAACCCGGGATGGGATGAAAATGCACAAAATCTTGAGTCTTTTGATGATGTGCGTGAAATTCAGAGAAGACTAAAAGAAAGCGGAGTGGAAATCGGAAGGGAAGCTGATGAAACAACTTCAGGGCCTGAACATATCTACCTGAAAGATCCTGACGGTAATATGATTCTTATAGATCAGCACAGATAGATCAGGATCATTATATAAAGATGACTTAAAACAAACTTAACTTATAAAAAAACAATCATGGCAACAGTAAACGTTTATTTAACATTCAACGGTAATTGCAGAGAAGCATTTGATTTCTACAAATCAGTGTTCGGAGGAGAATATCCTTACATTGGAACTTTTGGAGAAATGCCTCCAATGGAAGGAAAAGAAACTCCTGAAGAAGACAAAAACAAGATCATGCATGTTGCACTTCCGATCTCTAAAGAAACAATTTTGATGGGAAGTGATACAGGAGGAGAGTGGTCTTCCAACTTTAAGGCAGGAAATAACTTCTCTATTTCTGTGAATGCTGAATCTAAAGAAGAAGCAGATAAATTATTCGGTGGTCTTTCTGCAGGAGGGCAGGTGACAATGCCTATGGCAGATACATTCTGGGGAGCTTATTTCGGAATGTTTACTGATAAATTCGGAATCAACTGGATGGTAAACTATGATGATCCTGCAAAAATGCAGCAGCATCCGTAAATTCATATTTCATTTCAAAATAATAAAAAAAACCGACAGCTATTTGTCGGTTTTTTTATTTACTGTAAGCTATTTGCAGGAAATAGTTTTTAGTTCTTCTTGATGATTTTATAGCTTGCTGTTTCTGTTTTGATGAGATAGATTCCTTCAGGCAGCTCGGTAATGTCAAACGTATTTTCATCATTTGTCACTTCCGCAGATTTTATGAGCTTTCCGGACTGGTCATATAAAGAGATTGTATCATTTTTTTTCAGATGATCAATATGGAAGATGCCGGTAGTTGGATTAGGATAAATATTCTCTTTTTCTTTCATGGTGCTTTCTGAGGTTCCCAAAGTTGAAATTTTTGTCCATGTAAATGCATCAAGGCACATATAGACATAGGATCCGGTGGATTGCAGCTGGATCTCATCAATTACAGTATTGCTGTTATTCTGATTATTCAGAGTGGCAAGGTCAATTAGGGTAAACCCATTGCTGATACCTGTCGTTCCTGTAGTTGCATTAAATGTTGTATTAAAGCCGGATGTTTTGGTGGTGGTAAATTTTGGAATTCCTCCTAATTTCCCTGTGATAATAAGCGTTCCTGATGAGGTAGACTGGTTTAAAGCTATATTGCTTAAAAATACCCAAAATTTTGAGACTGTAAATGAAGAACTGCTCTTAAGACTGAATGAAGGAGAAATAATATTCGTTGTTCCGGTATTGTCAATGTAGACATTATCATTCACGGTTCCGTTCCAGCCGGTGTTTGGATAATTGCCCTGAATTCTGAAAGTTCCGGCCTGTGAAACAATATTAAAAGTATACCCATTACTGATAAAACTGGTACTGCCGCCAGAAGCATCTTCAAAAGTTACAGTTGTTGTCTGTGCATTGATCAATGCAATCGCGCTTAAGAAAACAAAAATGACAAAAGAGATAATTTTTTTCATGATACAGATTTTTAGTAGTTAGAGAAAGTGATACCACAAAGTAACGATGAAACATAAAGCGGTTACAGCGTATTAAATGCCGGATTTAAAAACACGTAGAAATACGCAATGTTGTTTATTGCTATAGTTATAATTTTGAAAAATGAATATTATGTTAATGAAAATGAATTTATTTCACAGTATGGTTAGTTTTTTCATAACTTGTAGTGTGCAATTGCAGAAACTTTATTTTAAACCTATTATATAATTTAAAACAAGAACAACTATGGAATTACCTAAGCATGCAGTATCATTGGATGATGCTAAAACATGGATCAGCAACTGGCAGAATAGAAATGATATTGACGGGATGTCAATAAGAGCACATATTATTCCTGTACAAGATGTAAATGATATTTTCAACAAGGATAAAGGCTTTGAACAATATCGCGGATATAATGCGATCACAGATCAGGGAGAGTTTAAATTTTTAATGGTAGGAGTGGATGCTTATGGGAATGATATTGTCAATTATGAAGACGGATTTTATGTATATGACATGACCACACCCTGTCCAAGCGTATGTTCTGCTGAGAAATGGTGGAATCTGTAACCTGAAAACCGGAGATCTTGGATCATTGGATTGAAATATTGTCATTAATTGGAAAAGGCATTCTGCTGATTAATCTGGCAGTATACGGTATAGGCTTTTACGGTTCCGGAAAAGCCTATACATTTTTCATCGGTTACCTGACGTGGATATTAATTTGTGAAATCGTATTCTATGTACTGAATTCCCAAAAGATTAATAATCTGTTTTTCTCACATTATTATCTGATAGGTCAGTTTTTGCTGCTGGGATTGTTTTTTCATGAAATTTTAACGGAGAAGTATCAGAAAAAAACAGCACGTATTCTTTTAGTTACTATCCCTGTCATTCTCATCATACAGTATATGATAGATCCGGAAAAATATTATGTTTTTAATCTGTTTGAAATTTTTGTCACGTCTTATTCTATTATAATTCTGGCATTATTTCATTTATATAATATATTGGATACTCAGAAGAAATACAATTATATAAGTCTGGGACTTTTGCTGTATCTCATAAGCAGTACAGTTATATTTTTGTCCGGAAATCTGTATACGGTGATGAACAGGAAGCTGCATAAAGAGATATGGGTTTTCAATGTTGTTATGTTTATTGTGTACCAGATTTTTATTCTGGCTGAATATCTTTCTTCCCGTAGAAAAAATGTGTAATTACTGTTATGATTTTACAAAATGAATGAAAATACAATTATTTCCACTATCGTTTATACCTTTCTGGCATTTACTTTACTGGCCGTTACGCTGATCATATTTTATTATTTTTCAAACAAGAAAATAACCAGAAATCTTATTCAGAAAAAAGAACTGGAACTCAGGTATGAGAAAGATCTTACCCATGCTATTATAAGTGCACAGGAAAAAGAAAGACTGAGAATTGCTCAGGATCTGCATGATGACATCAGTTCAAAACTGAGTGTGGTTTCTTTAAATATCCATCTTTTGGATTTTGATAATCTGCCCAGGGAAGAGTACAATGACCTGAAAAATAAAATCATACATCTGGTCAACAAGACTGCCGAAAGTGCAAGGCAGATTTCTCATGATCTGCTGCCTCCTATTTTAGAAAAATTTGGACTGCATGCTGCCATAGATGCATTGTGTTCAGAAATTAACCTGTCCAAAAACCTGCAGGTTACCTACTCGAGCAGTTTATACTTTGCAAAAGCAGAAGATGAAAAAAATTTACATATCTTTAGAATACTTCAGGAACTTATCAATAATTCCATCAAACATGGCGAAAGTACTCATATTGATATAGAATTTTTGGGAAAAGATGGAAAAAATACCTGTATTTATAAAGATGATGGCAAAGGATTTAATCTTGATGAAAATACCTTGAAAGGAGGACTCGGCTTGCGAAATATAAGAAGCCGGGTAGAACTGATCAATGGAACACTGAAAATTGAAAGTGAAAACAATAAAGGAATCACTGTAGAATTTACATTTTAAATATTGATGAGATGGAAAAAGATATCATTCGTGTAGCAATTGTAGACGATGAAGCACTGTTTCGTCAGGGGATTTCATTGTTAATACAAAGAGAAAAAGATATTGAACTGGTAAACGAATTCAGTAACGGGAAAGAACTGCTCGATGAGCTTATGACGCTTCAGGAACTGCCGGATATCATTCTTATGGATCTCAACATGCCGGAAATAAACGGGGTAGAGGCCACTAAACAAATTCATGTCAAATATCCCCAGATCAAAATCATTGCATTAACCAGCTATAATACAAAAGCCTTTATTGTCAATATGATACAGTCAGGAGCCTGTTCCTTTCTTAAAAAAAACTCAAGTCCCGCTGAGTTGCTTACTGCAATCCGGGAGGTTTATAGCAAGGGTTTCTTTTATAATAATGAAGTAATGGAAGCATTACATCAAAACCTTACAGAGCCAAAAAAGAAGGTTTCCAGTATCTTTGATGCCAATCATATTTCCAAAAGAGAAAAAGAAGTATTGGAGTTAATCTGTAAACAATACAACACTGCAGAAATTGCAGACCTGCTTTTTATAAGTTCCAGAACCGTTGAAGGACACCGCAACAGCCTTTTACTGAAAACCGGGGCCAAAAATACTGCAGGATTGGTGGTATATGCCATTGAAAGTAAAATTGCAGATATGAACTACTTAAAAGACCGTTTCGAATAAGCATTCATAGAATCATTTCGCTAAAGAATCAACATCCTTTTATATTTTTCGATTCATTCAGTTTTATGTTTTTCTAATCTGGAAACATATATTACAACAGTCCGAAAAATGCAAAAGGATGAAATCCCATATTAAGAACATTCTCATAGTCAATCTGATAATCTGGCAGAAATCCGATCTGCTTTTTATATAAAATCAAATACAAAAGAAAGTCCCTTTCTGTCGTGCTATTAAATATTGTTTGTTATTATTGATTTAAAATATTAATTTTGTTAAAAACGATAGATAATAGTAATTGACAAATATGAGAAAGGTTTTTACGAAGTTGGCATTCACAGTATTAAGTTTGGGGTCCATATGGGTATGTGCTCAAAAGAGTGATCTGGGAGCATGGTATATGTATTTCGGAAATAATAAGATCAGCAAAAAGCTGAACTGGCATAATGAAATTCAGTACCGTAATTTCGATGCTGCTGGAGACCTAGAACAATTACTTATCCGTACAGGAGTCGGGTATGACCTTACAGAAAATAACAATAATGTTTTATTGGGATATGGTTTCATTCTCAGCCAGCCCTATGTAAACGGCGAGAAAAAGGAGAATATTGAACACAGGATTTTCCAGCAGTATATTACCAAGCAAAAATTCGGGCGTTTCAATCTTCAGCACCGCTACCGTTTGGAAGAACGTTTTCTTGAGGATGATTTCAGAATGAGATTCCGCTATATGATTGGATTGAATATCCCGATTACTCAAAAGGAAATGCTGCCAAAAACACTATATGCATCGGTATATAACGAGATTTTCCTGCATTTCGATAATCCCGTTTTCGACAGAAACAGAGTGTATGGAGCGTTAGGATATGTCATCAACAAAAATATGAGGATTGAAGCAGGGTATATGAATCAGATTCAGGAGAACAGAAACCGGGGACAGATTCAGATTGGTTTTTATAACAATATTCCGTTTACTAAAAACTAATGAAGCAACTGCTGAATGCCCTGATGAAAACCTTAATTTGAAATAAAAATTAAACACAAAAAATAAACACTTATGCATTCAGGAAAAAGATTTGGAGCCCGGGAGTTCATTATCTGGACCAGACGGAGTATTTACGCTCTGATTATATTATCTGCAATCCCTACAGTTCTGTACTTTTTGGGTTGGACGTTTCTCTCCGTTCCATGGCAGCCGATTGCCATTATGGGAACAGCGGTTGCCTTTATCGTTGGATTTAAAAACAATGCCAGCTACAGCAGGCTCTGGGAAGCTAGACAAATTTACGGAGCCATTATTAATGACAGCCGTAGCTTTGGGTATATCCTGAGAGATGCGCTGCTTTCTAAAGATCCGGGCAAGGTCAAAGAAATGTTTCTTCGTCATTATGCATGGCTTACCGCATTGCGATTCCAGCTTCGTGAATCCAGAGCATGGGAAAATATGGGTACAGATCAGTTTGATGAATATGCTAAAAAGTATGATATTCCGGAAAGACTCTCCAGGCTGGATGAGGAACTGAAAAAATACCTTTCTGAGCCTGAACTTCAGTATATTTTAAGCAAAAAGAACAGGGCTACACAATTGGTGGCCAGCCAGAGCAAAGCTTTGTCAGAAGCTTATGAAAAAGGGGAAATCAATGATTTTCAATGGACTCAGATTAATCAGCAACTGGTAAAATTTACCGATAATCAGGGAAAAGCTGAAAGAATAAAGAACTTTCCATATCCCAGAAATTTCTCTTCCATCACCACTTATCTTTTGCTTTTATTCATTGTTTTTGTGCCTTTCGGTTTACTAAAAGAATTTGATAAACTGGGTGACGGAACTATGGTAGAAGGATGGACGTTATGGTTTAATATTCCGTTCTCTTTGCTCGTGACATGGTGTTTTCATACCCTGGACAGTGTGGGAGAAGCGTCAGTTAATCCCTTTGAAGGAAGTCCCAATGATGTTCCTATCACTCAGATCAGCCGTACCATCGAAATCGATATGCGGGATATGCTGGATGAATCTGATCTTCCGGCAGCCATCACACCAAAGAATAATATTGTGCTTTAATTTTTTTCGGTTGTTAAGAAAAAGTCTAAACTTCGGATTAAATTAAACCTATAAGATTCGGATAATAAATATTGATAGATATCCCAAAATAAAAAATAACACTTAAAAAAACTAACTTAAAATGATTCACAGCTATGTTATAATATCCATTGCAGTACTGCTGTCTGTGATGATATTGGTAATGATCGGCCAGAAATTAAAAGTCGCTTACCCTATTTTTCTTGTCATTGCAGGATTGCTGATAAGCTTTGTGCCGGGAATGCCGCGTATTGAAATAGAACCTGATCTTGTTTTCCTGATCTTCCTGCCGCCTATTTTGTTTGAAGCAGCCTGGTTTACCTCATGGCAGGATTTTCATAAATGGAGAAAACAGATATTTTCGATGGCTTTCGGATTGGTATTTTTAACCTCAATAGTGGTCGCTTATCTTTCGTCTTCCATCATTCCGGGGCTTACCGTAGCCATGGGATTCCTTCTGGGAGGAGTGAATTCACCGCCGGATGCTGTTGCCGCAACTTCGGTTCTTAAGCATATGAAGATTCCAAAGAAAATCACCAATATTCTGGAAGGAGAGAGTCTTATCAATGATGCATCCAGTTTAATTGTTTTTAAATTTGCTTTGGCAGCCGTTATTTCCGGACAGTTTATCTGGAGAGATGCTGTTCAGGATTTCTTTACGATGGCGATCGGAGGAATTGCAGTGGGAGTGGCGGTAGGTTTCCTGTTTGGGGCATTACTAAAAGTTATCCCAACCAATTCCAATATTGATACCATTATTACCCTTATTGTACCTTATATTATGTATGTGGGAGCAGAGCATTTCCATTTTTCAGGAGTGCTTTCTGTAGTTGCAGGAGGATTACTGATGTCTTATAACTCGCACTGTTATTTAAGCCATACCTCAAGGATTCAGTCTGGTAACGTATGGAGTGTATTGATATTTCTGATGAATACAATTATCTTTATTTTGATTGGCCTTGAGCTTCCTATTGTAGTGGAAGGAATGAAAGAGTATACTATTTCTGAAGGTATTTTCTATAGTGTAGTCATTGGAGGCGCAATTATCGGAACAAGAATTCTGTACAGTTATGCACTGATGTACTTTCCAAGAATCTGCTCCAAAGAATTAAGATTAAAAGTTCCTAAACCGGATTGGCGGGAACCGTTCATTATCAGTTTTGCTGCAATGAGGGGAGTGGTTTCACTGGCAGCAGCTCTGTCAATTCCTGCTTTTCTGCCAAACGGAGAGGCATTCCCGCACAGAAATATTATTCTATTTGTAACTTTCGTTATTATATTGATTACCCTCGTAGGACAGGGATTATTGCTAAGCCCGATTTTAAAGCTATTGAATATTCAGGATGCCGGAAGTGAATTGCCGGAAGAAAAGCAGGAAGTTATTCTTATGCGTAAGCTGAAGGAAACAGCATTACACAAACTGGACAATGACTTTTCTGAATTAACGGTAACCAACAGCCTGGTACGTCACCAGAAGCATAAGCTGGAAAATGAAATGATGCTGATGGCAGACAAAGCCCAATGCATGGCTTCCACGGGAGATTATGTATCGGCAATCAATGAAAATAAAGATGTCTTACGGCAGATCATCCAGGCACAGAGAAACGAACTGCACCGGATGAAAAGAGAAAAGATATTTGATGATCATGTGATGAGAAGTATTGAAATGCAGCTGGATTTTGATGAAGCCAAGATTACCGGCTTTTCACATGGGTAAAAGATAAACCACAAAAGCCAAAAAGAATATAGACTGGAATAAGCTCGAATGGTGAAGAGGTTACAAAATGAAAATCCCTGGATTTTCAAGACTTAAGGAGACTTTTCAAGAGTAGAAGCTTACACTTTAAAACAGCTTAATTATTTAAAAACTTTTGTGACTTTTGTGGTTGAATATTACAAAATGTGTACATTTAAACATATTAAATTGGTAATATGAGCACACCCATCACAGTTCAGTATACAATAAATGCTCCGGTTGAAAAAGTCTGGAAAGCATTAACCGATAAAAATGAAATGAAATCCTGGTATTTTGATATCCAGGATTTTGTTTTGGAAGCAGGTAGGAAATTCAACTTCTTTGAGCCTGGAGGAGCCAATAAATATCATCATCAGGGTGAGATTTTAGAGGTGATTCCCAATCATAAATTAAAGCATTCCTGGGCTTATCCCGATTTTTCAGAGCAGAAAACAGTGGTAACATGGGAGCTGCAGCCTGATAACGGCCAGACACTTGTAAAGCTGACCCATGAAGATATTGAAAACTTTAAAGACTTAGGAGAAGGTTTTGCAAGAGAAAATTTTACAGAAGGCTGGAATACGATTTTGGGACAGAGCTTAAAAGAATATTTAGAAAAATAAAAAATGGCCACATTACACCCTTTTACGATAGAGGATGCTCCTCTTCTTATTTCAAAGATAAAAGACGAAAGAATGCTTCTTCAGTTTGCCGGACCTGCTTATCGTTTTCCCCTTACAGCAGAACAGCTGCAAAAGGATTTGTCTGATGAAAACAGAACTCTTTTCAAAATTACAGATCAGAGCGGACAAATAATCGGACATGCCCAGATATTTTTAAAAGAGAAGACATTTCTATTGGGAAGAATTCTGATCTGGGATGAGAACAACAGAGGAAAAGGGTATGGCAAAAAAGTAATGCACGAACTTCTGAGATATGGCTTCAGCCATTTTGATAGGGAAACAGCAGAACTCAATGTCTACGACTGGAATACCGGCGCTATTGAATGTTACCGGAAAGTAGGCTTTACTTTTGATCCGGATGTTAAAAATGAGGCAAAGATTGATCATGAAACATGGATTTCCCTGAATATGAAAATCCATAAAAATACTTTTGAATTACAGGAATCATGACACAGTTTACCGCACTAAGACCTGTTTTATGGACAGAAAATCTTGACGAAACCATAGGGTTCTATATGCGTGTCCTCGGATTTACGCTTATGGGTAGAAATGATGACTGGCAATGGGCATCTCTCCGTAAAGATGAAATATACATTATGCTGTCTCAACCCAATCAGCATGAAGCTGTTTCTTCAATCGGTTTTTCCGGCTCGTTCTATTTCAATGTCAATAATGTAAATGATCTTTGGGAAGACCTCAAAACAAAAACCAAAATCTGCTACGAGATTGAAACGTTTGAATGGGGAATGAGGGAATTTGCGATCTATGATAACAACGGGTATATATTACAATTTGGTGAAGCAGCAGATAATATTGGCAATACGGAATAAAATTTGCTATTTTTGGAGAAATATTTAGAAATTCAATGAAAAAAAATATAATAGCGGGTTTCGCAGCGATTTTATTATTGGCGTCTTGTAATAAGGATAAGGAGATTCTTAATACATTAAACACTTATAATACTTCAATGGAAGCGAAGGGATACCATTTCGGAGATAAGCTTGAGCTTCCGAAAGAGGTAACAGAAAATGCAGAAAGCGTAACCATCAGCTTTGGAGATAAAGAAACAACAAACCTTACCATTGATCCTAAGTTTTTCACATTAGGTGATAATGCTGTAACGTTCAATATTAAAACAAAAGGAGGCGAAGTCCTGAATCAGGATGCCACCATTAATGTATTTGCAAAAAATCCTGAAAAAAATATTCCTTATCAGATTGTAGCGGAATATCCTCATGATCCTAAGAACTTTGTACAGGGATTCCAGATTGAAGGAAATACCATCTATGAAAGTGACGGGCAGAACGGATCTTCCCAAATTTTAAAGTACACGTTAGGAACAACAACTCCGCTTGCTTCCACAAAACAGGCACAGGAAGATTTTTCTGAAGGAAGTACTATTGTGGGGGATAAAGTATATCAGCTGACATGGCAGAGTAAAAAAGGATATATCTATGATAAAAGTTCTTTAAAACTGCTTTCTGAATTTGCTTATCCAAATGTGTTGGGTGAAGGCTGGGGGTTGACATACGATGGGAAAAACCTTATTGCTTCTGATGGGAGTAAACTTTTATATTTCCTTGATGCTAATGACCCTTCCAAACTAATCAAGTATATTGCTGTGGCCGGAAGCTCGCAGGCATATGATCAGTTGAACGAACTGGAATATCACAACGGCTTTATCTATGCAAATGTCTGGCAGAAGCCCATTATTTTGAAAATCAATCCGGCAAACGGAGAAGTGGTGGGAACTTTTGATTTCACAGAGATCGCAAAACAGAATACCAAAGGAAGTGATGATGTCCTGAACGGAATTGCTTTCAAAGGAGATAATATGCTGGTGACCGGTAAGAATTGGCCAAAGATTTACGAAGTTGTTATTAAATAAGAAAGTTTAGTAATAATTTTCATTTGAATAAAATAAAGTATGTAAATTGGTAGCGTTCCTAAGGGAACGCTATCTTTAGTAAAAAAGAATTTTGAGATTACTATATCTGATATTGATTTTCCTTTTCTGTACGGCTTCGGCGCAGAATATTCTTCCTTTGGATACTTTGAAATTAAAGGAAGCAAAGGATCTGCTTGCCGATGACTATGGAAATCTGTACATCTATAAAAACAAAGATTTCAGTTTTACCAAATATGATTCTTTAGGAAAACAGATCGGAAAAATGATGCTTACCGTTCCATACAAAGTGCAGACCGTACAAAACCCACTGAATGTGCCTTTGTTTTCTGAAAATGCCCAGGAAATGAAATTTGTGGACCAGAATATGAATGAGATTCAACGGTTGGATTTTAAACAGAAATTCGGGTTCATCAGAATGGCTTATGCCGAAGATCTGCAGCAGCTGTGGCTTCTGGATGACAGTACAAAACGTTTGATACAGTACAATTTCAGGAATGACACCACCATTAATTCTTATCCTTTTGATATCAGCTTTGAAGATCTGATGGATATGCTGGTCTATGAAAATAAGGTCTATATTTTAACGAGAAAGCATATCCGGATTTACAGCCTTAAGTTTGAAAAACTTTTCGAAGCCCCTTTGGAAAACGGAAAACGCTTTAGAAGAGAGAATGATCTTATCATGGTTGTCGCCGGTAATTTCATCTCACAATACGTTCCTGAAAAAGGAATGACGACTATCTTCGAAGACCCGGATGCACAAATTGTGGATAAAAACATACTCTCTTATTTTGCAATCAAAGGGAACAAACTCTATCTTTACAGCCTTGAAAAAGTAAAGAAAGCCAAACAGCAAAAACAGCTGGAAGCTCAGCCGGAATCTCTGCAGCAGCCTACGGAAAAACCTGTAGAGAAGACAGATGGAAATGCGGCAGAGAAGCCTTCAGACAATACCTTACAGAAATTGATTGAAGAAACTTCCGAAGTTCAGACTGAGGCTATCGAAAAACTTATCAATTAATCAGTAAATACAAGGAAAAAGAATATTATGCATATTGCAGTTACAGGAAACATCGGAGCAGGAAAAACAACTTTGACAACGATGCTTTCCAAGCATTACGGATGGGATGCACAATTTGAAGATGTAGATCATAATCCTTATCTGGAAGATTTTTATTCAGATATGAGCAAGTGGAGTTTTGCATTGCAGGTGTATTTCCTGGGAAGCAGATTCCGTCAGGTGAAAGAGATCAGAGAAAGTGGTAAAAACATTATTCAGGACCGTACGATCTATGAAGATGCCCATATTTTTGCTGAAAACCTGAATGATATGAATCTTCTTTCAGACAGGGACTTCAACAACTATTCATCGGTTTTTGACCTCATGAAGTCTTTTGTATCAGCTCCGGATCTTTTGATCTATTTAAAGTCAGATGTTCCCAACCTGGTTAAAAAAATCTACAAAAGAGGACGTGAATATGAAGCGTCTATCAGTATTGAATACCTTTCAAAACTGAATCAGAAATATGAAAAATGGATTTCCAATTATACAGAAGGAAAACTTCTTATTGTTGAGGTGGATGATCTTGATTTTGTTGAAAAACCGGAAGATTTCGGATTCATTCTGGAGAAAATTGAGGCAGAACTGCACGGGTTGTTTTAACATATTTTTATCAGTACATTAAGAGAGAGTCAGTGTAATTCTTTTTAAATTTGTTTGGATCAAGTCAATTTTTTTGAATAATTATATCATGGTAGTTAAAGTTTTACATAACGGAAACTGTTCAAAGTCAAATGCTGTATTAGAGTATCTTGATGAAAACGGAGTACCTTTCGAGATCATTAATATTATTGAAGATCCTTTAAGTGTGCTTGAAATTAAAACAGTACTGAAAAAGCTTAATCAAAGTGTTTTTCATATCATCCGTAAAACAGATAAGCTGTATATTGAAAATTATGCTGATAAAAATTATTCGGAAGAAGAATGGATAAAGATTCTTTCTGAAAATCCATCTCTGATACAGAGGCCCATTCTGGTAAAAGGTTCAGTAGCAATGCTGGGAAGGCCTATTGAAAATGTAAAGTTCTTTATAGAAAAATAAGTCAATTTAATAAATAGAAAAATCCGTTCTTTTAAAGAGCGGATTTTTATTTATTGGGATCTATTCTCTTAGGCCCGTTTATCGCATTATATAAAGCTTCTAACTCTTTTGGAGGGTGTCCGGAATCAAAGTCTGAGGAAGTATATTCTTTTCCATCAGAAGTAATGATAATAGATGTTATCATTGCCTGATCGGAATGTCTGCCTGTAGTAGGAGATTTCAGTTCTGCTATCTTAGGTAAGTCAATAGCTGCAGCCAGTTGGGAAAAAGTTTTCCATTCCGCAGGAGCTATCTTGGTATTAGTAATCTCTTCGTTGATATTGGATTCTTTTGAAGAAGGAGTAACGATAATGCTTTTGCTGAACCCTCTTGTTCTTTCTACTAATTGAATCCTTTCAATCTTTTGCTGTTGCACGGTAGTGGTGATATTTGATGTATTGTTTTCGCTGTTGTTTCTGTGAATGCAGCTTGTTGCGGATGTTCCTAAAATAACAGTAAATAGGATCAGTTGGATATTCATCATATTTTGTTTTTATGCTTTAAGTAATAAAAAACCGCTTCATTACTACAATGAAACGGTCTTGTTTTTTACAATAGAATAACGCCTTCTATTTTTGCTACTTCTTTATAAATATTCACAACCTGATTAGCATCCAGAACAAATGCATTAATGTTGCAGGCTGTGTATTTTCCATTTTTGCTTTCGCGGTTTCCCAGTGTAAATTTAATGCCATCAAAAACTCTGTAAATTTCAGTAAGTTTTGCCTGGTCAGTAGGAATGATAAATTTAAATAAATAATCCTCCGGAAAATCATGATGATCCTCCAGCTTCTCCCTCAAAGACTTATAAAAATCCTCAGGGCTTGCGTGTTGATTTCCTTGTAATATATCCATCTGCAATTGTTAATATAATATAAATATAACGAAAATTTCCCTATTTTCCAAATGGCCCAAGCAGCGATTGGGAGTTTTGGTGCTCATAATCTTCGATGATATTGAATAGTCCGTTTACCAGTTGTTCAGAAGCGAGCTTACTCAATCCTCCTGAATTCACCGTGTTATTATTTCCGCCTAAAAGACTGCCCAGAAGATTACTTCCTGATAATGCTGTATTGATGGTTTTTACAACTCCATACTCATTCAGTTTTTCATGTACTTTAGGGGCAATGGCTGCAATAAGCTGCTGGGATGTTTTTTCTTTCAGAATCTGAGTAGCGGTAGTACCCTGCATAATTCTCGTTACATCCTGCGCGTTCAGACTGTTTACAGCATCCTGCAAAATAGGTTTTGAAGTTGTAACAGTATATGCTGCTGCCTGAGCAATATAATCTCTTTCTTTGGCTACCAGGGAAGGGGCAATCTTCTCCAGTGTAGCATTAATGTCTCTCAATTCTTTAGGAAGAGCTTTATCTACCATATTGTTCTGCAGAAATGCTTCTTTATTACTGTAGATTCCCATTCCTTTATCAATACCATTGAGCAGAATTCTTTTAATAATGGAAAGCCCCATATCGGATGTAGCCAGTGTTGTGCATGATTGAACACTGGTGGTAATAACAGCACCGGTCCCGATAATTAGAGCGGCTGCAATGATATATTTTTTCATTATCTTTTTATTATCTATTTCTAAATGCTTTTGTCAAAAAGCGCACCAAAGGTAATTACTATTCTCTATTTAACAAAATATTAAATTGAGTGCATATTTTGGTGAATATTGTGTCAAAAATGTTAAATTGTCCTTTAGAGATATGATGAATAAAGGATACTAATTTTAAATATAAAATTATAAAATTTAAGTATTTGTCTTTTTTTGTTTAATAAAACAGGTCAATTTTTAAATGTTTAAGATAATTTAACAGAGTTCGATATTTTTTATATTTTTGGCTAATGTCTTTTTTTGAGATTTTAAATAACTCCACTTAGACAGGTACGAAATTGAATTTATTTGAATAAAATTGAAACTATATGAAACAAAGTAATTTAAAGTATTCATGTCTCATTGCTGCTTTATACTTCGGTATGAACGTCAATGCTCAGACTACTCCAAAAGACACTGCAGCCAAAGAGCAGAAGATTGAGGAAGTAGTTTTGATAGGATATGGATCTCAGAAAAAAGAAAACGTTACCGGAAGCATCGGAATGGTTTCTGCAAAAGATCTTGCTGATAAACCGAATGCTAACCCAATAAGCTCAATCCAAGGAAGACTTGCGGGAGTTAATATTACAAACACAGGTACTCCGGGAGGTTCTCCAAGAGTAGACATCAGAGGAGTTGGCTCGTTAACAGGGAATACCGTTTTTATTGTAGACGGTATGATTACAACTGATATTTCTTATCTTAATTCTCAGGATATTGAATCCATGAGTGTTTTGAAAGACCCTTCGAGTTTGGCAATTTTTGGAGCTCAGGCAGCAAATGGTGCAATTATTATAAAAACCAAAACTGGAAAAGGAAAACCTGTTTTTAATCTAAATTCATATTTAGGATTCAAAACAGTAACTAATATTCCTAAAATGGTTAATTCTGATCAGTATATTGAGTTATACAACGAAAAGTTACTGAATGATAATAATGGAAACCCTGCAGGATCAATCTCCAGAGCTGACTTTCCCGCAGATACTGACTGGTTCAAAGAAATTTTCCGTACAAGTATCATTAATGCTAATGATTTTTCTGCAACGGGAAGTATAGGAAAACTGAATTACTATGGAAGCATAGGATATCTTCAGGATGAAGGTAATCTTGCAGCAGGCCACGGAATTAACTCAGGAAGTGGGTTTAACAGATTTAATACAAAACTAAATCTTAGCTACAAAATTACGGATAATATTACCATCGGAGATAACTTCAGTTTTTCAAAAATGCGTACTGATGTGGCCCAAAACCCTCTTTTAGATGCGTATAATGCACCTCCGATATTTTCAGTAATGAACCCTGCTACAGGCAATTATCAGTTTTTTAATGGCTATTCCATACCAAATCCCAGAGCTAAACTGGATTTGTATCGTTCTCAGGTAAGACAAGAGAGGTTGCTTAATAATATATGGGGAGAATTGAAATTTTTAAAGGATTTCACATTCAGAATCAGCTATTCTACGGATAATTATAATCCTAGCCAATATGAATATACACCAACGCTTACCTATGTTCCTGTTTCTAGTCAGGTGAAATCTACATTGATTACAAGGAATTTTAGAAATAGTAATTATGTCTGGGATAATACAATCAATTGGAAAAAGAAATTAGGTGATCATAATTTTGATGTGCTTGCAGGTTTTTCAAGAACAAGAACTACCTTATCACAAGATTATTGGTCTGCAAGAAGCGTTAATTATGATGGAACCAATGGCTCTTTGAATATTGCCAATGGAACAGACATTGTTCATGTGGAGGGTGTAGATAGGGATGATGCCGTTGTTACTGGTGTTTTCCAGGATCAGCAAAGAATTGAATCATTTTTTGGAAGATTAAATTATGATTATAAAGGAAAATACTTATTAAATGCATCTATACGTAGAGATGCCAGTTCACAGATTAGCGTAGATAGATCAAGAACTTTTCCTGCAATTAGTGTGGGTTGGGTAATATCTAAGGAAGACTTTATGAGTGGACAGAATGTCTTTAATTTATTAAAACTAAGAGCAAGTTATGGTGAATTAGGAAATTCGAATGTTCAGAGAAAATTTAATGCAAATACAACTATTATTGGTGGAGGTGCATATTTTGGCAACACGGGTTATCCTGCTCAGACAATTGATAAGTTTGTTGATCCAAATATTGGTTGGGAAACTACAACAGGAAAGGATATAGGATTGGAGATGGCCTTGTTTAATAATAAGCTGAAAATAGATGCTGCCTATTATGATAAAGATTCCAAAGATGTGGTTTATGCTATAACTCAGGGAACTGTATCCGGTGCCAGCAACTGGAAAGACTTTTATACCAATGCTTATTCTTTCAATAATAAAGGTTTTGAATTATCTGTAAATTATAATACTAAAATCAATGATAATATCAATTTTGGTATTTATGGGAACTTCACCTCACTTAAAAATGAAATTACATCAGTTTACGGAGGTTCATACCTGGAAACGGGAGCCAGCTTATTTGGAAACTCTATTGTAAGGCTACAGGCTGGACAGGCTGTTGGTGCTTATTATGGGTATCAGGTAGCGGGTGTTTTCCAGACTGATGCGGAAGCAGCTGCATCCGGGCAAAGTGGTGCAAAAGCCGGATGGTTTAAATTTGTAGACCAGGATGGAAACGGTGTTATTGATTCAAGAGATAAAACGTATTTAGGAAACCCGATTCCAAAAGGAACCTATGGATTTGGAGTTAATCTAAATGTTTATTCATTTGATTTCGCTATTGATTTCCAGGGAGTATTTGGTAACAAAATATATAATTATAACAGAGAACAGCGTTACGGAAACGAGACCTGGGATCTAGATATGTATAATAACAGATGGCATGGAGCAGGTACATCTAATACCAATTCAATGATTACCTCTAACCAATCTATTATTTTACCAAATAGTTTTTATGTAGAGGATGGAAGCTATATCAGGATTAGAAATATTCAGGTTGGATATAACTTACCAAGAGAATTTGCAAAGGCTCTTTCCATTACAAAACTTAGATTGTATGTAAGTGCACAGAATCCTTGGACTAGTTTCAAATATCATGGTTTTTCACCGGAGATAACGAATACGGATAGAGTACAAATGGGTATAGATAATAATATTTATCCAATTTCTGCAATTTATACGGTAGGAATGAATTTAACATTTTAATTAAAAAGATCATGAAAAAAATATTTTTAACACTTTCTATACTTTCCTTAATTGTAAGTTGTAATAATGACTTTGTAGATATCAAGGATGAAGGACAAACAGATGTAAGCAACTTCTTCACAACGCAGGAGGATGCTATGCAGGCAACAAGTGCTATTTATAGCTTTTTAAGAAGCTGGGAAAATTCTGGTTTTCCTGCACAATATGTATTTGGAGTAACTGGAGATGATGTAGAAAAGGGATCAAATCCGGGAGATGCATCATTCATTAATGCATATGATAACTTCACATTTACAGTAAGTGATGAAGGAGTAAGAGGTTATTGGATTGGGCAATGGCAAGCTGTTAACAGAGCAAACCAGGTTATTACAAATGTTCCGAAAATAGATATGGATGCCACTCTTAAAAATAGACTGATAGCTGAAGCCAGAATGTTAAGAGCCTATTTTTATTTTAACTTAGTAAGAATTTATGGAGGCGTTCCTATATTTGATGGATTACCAGCTGATGGAAATTATATAAAACCGAGAAATTCTGCAGCAGAGGTTTATAACTTTATTGTTTCTGATCTTACTGCCGCCGCTGCTGTCTTACCTCAAAGTTATCCTGCTGCAGATCTGGGAAGAGTTACAAAAGGCGGAGCCTTAGGATTACTTTCAAAAGTATATTTATATATGAAAGATTATCAAAAGGCCTATGAGACTTCTAATCAGGTCATTTCGATGGGATATTCATTAGACCCTGATTTTAACCATTTATTCAGACCTGCAGGTGAGTTTGGTCCAGAGTCTGTTTTTGAGGTTAACTGTGATTGTTCTGCAGCATATGGAGGAAGTCAATATGCGGAGGTCCAAGGTGTGAGGAATCAATTCGGATGGGGTTTTTTCACCCCAACCCAGGAATTGGAAAATGCATTTGAGCCAGGAGATATCAGAAAAGAACTAACTATCCTAAGAGAGGGTGAAACAACTCTTGAAGGAGATTTGATTCACAAAGGAGATCCTCAGGCAGGTAATATGTGGAACCAGAAAGTTTATGTACCATCATCTTTGAACAATAAAGCATGTGGATACGGTTCTATTCAGAATATAAGAATTTTAAGATTTGCTGATATCCTTTTAATCAATGCAGAAGCTGCCAATGAATTAGGGAATACTTCTGCAGCAATAACTAATCTTAATAAAGTAAGAACAAGAGCCCATCTTGCCAATACTACAGCATCTACTCAAACTGCTCTTAGAATGGCTATTTGGCAGGAAAGAAGAGTTGAGTTGGCTATGGAAAATGATAGATTCCCAGATTTAGTAAGAACAGGACAGGCAGCTACTTATTTAGGACCTAAAGGATTCAAGACTGGTAAAAATGAGCTTTTCCCGATTCCTTTGGACGCAATGAATCAAAGTAACGGAGTCTTTGTTCAAAACCCCGGCTATTAAATTTAATCAATAAACTTTAGAGGAGAATGAAAGTTCTCCTCTTCTTTTAGTTAGAAACCCTATAAAAAGAGATCTCATGAAAAGGAACGTATTATCAATGGCTATTACCTCTTTATTCTTTGTGTATTCCTGTAAAAATGCTCCCGTTGTCCAACAGGAAGCTGGAAAACCTGAAGCTGTAAAAAACAATATCACAGATGAACAACTGATGGACAGAGTACAGAAAGATGCTTTAAAGTACTTCTGGGACTACGCAGAACCTAACTCGATGCTGGGAAGAGAGCGTTACCATGAAGACAATATTTATCCGGATAACGATAAGCACGTAATCACTACAGGAGGCTCAGGATTTGGGTTGGCAACTATTCTGGTAGGAGTGGAAAGAGGATTTGTTCCAAGAAAAGAGGCTGTGAAAAGGCTTACTCACATCATGGATTTCCTGGCTAAAGCAGACCGTCACAAAGGGGCATGGTCTCATTGGATCAATGGGGAAACCGGGAAAACAGTTCCTTTCGGGAAAAAAGATAATGGTGGTGATCTTGTGGAAACAGCTTTCCTTACTTCAGGAATACTGATGGTCCGTGAATATTTTAAAAACGGAAACGCAGAAGAAAAAGCCCTTGCAGCAAAATGTGACGAGCTGTGGAAAGGAATCCAATGGAACTGGTATACCAAAGGAGGACAGAAAGTTCTTTACTGGCACTGGTCACCGGATTACCAATGGGAAATGAACTTTCCTCTTGAAGGATATAATGAATGTCTGATCACGTATATCTTAGCAGCATCTTCACCTACCTATTCCATTGATGCTGAAACCTATTATAAAGGATGGACCAGAAACGGAACTTACCTTACAGATAAAACAAAATACGGGTTACCCCTGTATGTAAAACATAATTATGCCGAAGAATATGGCGGTCCGCTTTTCTGGGCACAATATTCATATATTGGGCTTGATCCGACAGGATTATCTGATAAGCTCGTGAAAAATTACTTTGAAGTCAATAAAAATCAAACCCTTATCGACTATAAATACTGCGTTGAAAATCCAAAACAGTGGAAAGACTACGGGCCCAACTATTGGGGACTTACAGCCGGTTACACAAGAAATGAGGACGGAAGCACTGGATATACGGCGCACATGCCAGGCAATGATAACGGAGTGATAACACCTACGGCGGCATTGAGCAGTTTCCCATATACCCCAAAAGAATCAATGACTTTCCTGAGATTCATTTATACTCAAAAACCTGAATTCATTGGATCTGCGGGACCTTATGATGCCACTTCTATCCATTACAACAATTGGTTTACCCCAAGATATCTGGCTATTGATCAGGGAACCATAGCCCCAATGATCGAAAATTACAGATCAGGATTCCTTTGGAAACTGTTTATGAATGCTCCTGAAATTCAGCAGGGATTGAAAAAATTAAGCTTCCAGTCAGCCAAATATGGGATAAAGTAAACTCAATAGAAACGGGCTTTAGCCCGTTTAAAAATAAAAAATTCAAATCCATGGTTTTAGCCAAAATCTGATAATATGAAATTAAAACTGAAACACCTCCCGCTTTTACTGCTGCCGCTTTCATTACAGGTGAATGCGCAGGAAATAAAAACGGAATTCAATAAAGAAATTAAAAGACAGGATAAAATGTCCTATATTCTGGATTACCCGCAGAATGTAAAAGGAAATGTACCGTTAATGGTCTTTTTACACGGTTCAGGAGAGCGTGGGACTAATCTTGATCTGGTAAAAGCACACAGTCCGTTTACCTACAAAAATCTGATCAAAGAACCGGTCGCTATTCTTGCTCCCCAATGTCCGGAAGGAATGTGGTGGGATACGGTTACGGTTTATAACCTGATCAAAGAAATTCAGAAAAAATATAAAATAGATGCTTCCCGTATCTACCTTACCGGACTTTCAATGGGAGGATGGGGAACTTTGAAGCTGGCCATGGAGCACCCTGAAATGTTTGCAGCAGTAGCTTCTGTCTGTGCTCCTACAGATCAGGTGATGACCGCCAATATTCATAGGTTTAAAGATTTGAATCTGAAAATATTTCATGGGGAATGGATGATATTGTACTTCCTGCCAACGCTTTTAATTTTTATCAGAAGCTGCACCCTGTAAATCCAACGGCAGAATTGGTGATCTTCCCGAATGATAACCATAATTCATGGGATTCAACCTATTCAGATGCTGCATTGTATGAATGGATGCTTTCGAAAAAGAAAAATAAGTAATGGAATTAATTTTTATCGGATTAGATAAACCTGATGATGATATTCTTCTGAATGAACAAAAATTTCTCGAAAAATATACTACAGAAAAGCTATTGTTTGAGAATAAATATATCAATGATTGGAATTTTTTTAATTTATTAAATTTTATTTTTCAAACAGAAGTAAAACTAGAGAATATCAAAGAATCCGGAAGCAGAAAATTGATTAATTTATCACAATATAAAGGGCAGCATCTTCATCCGGATCTGCTTGAAAACAAATATTTTGAATGGCTGAATATTTCCCGGAATGATAATACAATGAATGAATATGGAAGTTTAATCTGTGTATTGGGATATTTAGAATCAAATAAAAAAAAGAACGAATTGTACTTGATTGTAGAATAGTTCAGAGATTAAAATAAAAATAGAATTAATTTAAGAAGATAGATTTATGAAAAAGTTAATTGTAATCGCCACTTTAGCATTGGCTCCCGTAATTTCCGCGCAGGAAATGGTAACGAAGCCTGTTCAGTCTTATCAGACGGCACAGTATCAGGCCAAAAAGAAAGCTTTTGTAGACAATCTTTTATCTAAAATGACATTGGATGAAAAGATCGGTCAGATGAATCTGCCGACTTCCGGAGATTTCACTACAGGCCAGGCGCAAAGCTCTGATATCGGGAAGAAAGTAGAGCAGGGATTAGTAGGAGGATTATTCAATATAAAAGGAGCAGATAAGATCAAAGCTGTTCAGAAAGTAGCTGTGGAAAAGAGCCGTCTTAAGATCCCTATGATCTTTGGAATGGATGTTATTCACGGGTATGAAACCACTTTTCCCATTCCTTTAGGTTTGGCGGCTTCATGGGATATGAATCTTATCCAACAGTCTGCAAGAGTAGCTGCAAGAGAAGCTGCTTCTGACGGAATCAACTGGACATTCTCTCCAATGGTAGATATCTCCAGAGAACCAAGATGGGGAAGAGTATCGGAAGGTTCCGGTGAAGATCCTTACCTTGGAAGTGAAATTTCCAAAAATATGGTATATGGATATCAGGGGAAAGATCTGGCAAACGGGAGTAATATCTTAGCTTGTGTAAAGCATTTTGCATTATACGGTGCCGGAGAAGCGGGAAGAGATTACAATACTGTTGATATGAGCCATGTGAGAATGTTCAATGAATATTTTCCTCCTTACAAAGCCGCTGTAGATGCAGGGGTTGCTTCGGTAATGGCTTCTTTCAATGAAGTGGATGGAGTACCGGCGACAGGAAACAGATGGCTTCAGACAGAAGTATTGAGAAATCAATGGAAATTTAAAGGATTCGTAGTAACAGATTACACCGGTATCAATGAAATGGTAGAACATGGTATGGGCGATCTTCAGCAGGTATCTGCTTTGGCTTTAAAAGCCGGCGTTGATATGGATATGGTGGGAGAAGGGTTTTTAACAACATTAAAAAAATCCCTTGCAGAAGGAAAAGTTACACAAGCTGAAATTGATATGGCGGCAAGAAGAATTCTTGAAGCAAAATATGACCTTGGCTTATTTGATAATCCATATAAGCACGGCGATGCAAAACTGGCGGCAAAGGAAGTCTATAATATGGAAAATCGTAATATAGCGAGAAGCACCGCTGCTCAATCCATGGTTTTGCTGAAAAACGATAACCAGGTATTGCCTTTGAAAAAATCAGGAACAGTTGCCGTAATCGGACCATTGGTGAATAACTCAATGAATATGGCCGGAACATGGAGTGTTGCTACAAAACATGCTTCTTCAGTTTCTTTAATGCAGGGATTACAATCAAACTACGGAAAAGAAGTTAAGTTTTTATCAGCAAAAGGAGCCAATATAGATTATGATGCTAAATTAGAAGAAATCTATGCTGCGCACGGTAAAAAAACAGACAGAGACAACCGTTCCAAAGAAGAGCTATTAAAAGAAGCTGTTGAGGTGGCAAACAAAGCTGACGTTATTGTTCTGGCAATCGGAGAATCTGCTGAAATGAGCGGGGAATCTTCTTCAAGAACAGAAATCACCATTCCTCAGTCTCAGGTTGACTTACTCAACGAATTAAAGAAGACGGGAAAACCAATCGCAATGGTTCTTTTCACAGGTCGTCCTTTAGCTTTAACCAATGTCAAAGACACTCCGGATGCTATTCTGAACGCTTGGTTTGCAGGATCTGAAGCAGGAAATGCAATTGCAGATGTTCTGTTCGGAAAAGTAAATCCTTCCGGAAAACTTCCGATGACTTTCCCAAGAAGCCTTGGACAGGTTCCTATCTACTATAACGCTAAGAATACAGGCCGCCCGTTAAGTCAGGATAAAGTGGACAAATGTACCTATGAAAGATTCCGTTCAAACTATATGGATGAATGTAATACACCTTTATATGCCTTTGGATACGGTTTGAGCTATACGAAATTCAACTATTCCGATATGACAGTTTCCAATACCAGCCCGAAAGGAAATCAGACTGTACAGGCATCTGTTACAGTAACCAATGCAGGAAACTATGACGGTGCTGAAGTCGTTCAGCTGTACATCAGAGATATGGTGGGAAGCATTACCAGACCGGTAAAAGAATTAAAAGGCTTTCAGAAAGTATTTCTTAAAAAAGGAGAATCTAAAAAAGTGACTTTCGATATTACTCCTGAAAATCTTAAGTTCTATAACGGAGAATTGAAGTATGACTGGGAACCAGGCGAATTCGACATCATGATCGGAACAAGTTCTGATCATGTTCAGCACTCAAAAATTAACTGGAGCAAATAATATAAAAAAGTTACTCACAGAATTGTGTATTATGTCTTTTTTGGCATGATTTTTAATAATACCTCGGTAATTACTATTATATGCAAATCGACATGAAAAAAACAATTTTATTGAGCACAATGTTCCTTGGTTCTTTGGTATTCGCACAACAAACTCAAATAAAAGGGGGCGACAGAGATGCGCACGGATGTATTGGCTCTGCAGGGTATACATACTCTCAGATTAAAAAAGACTGTGTAAGAACTTTTGAACAGAAAATCAAGTTAACAGAAGTAGCTCCAAAAGATAGCTATACTTCTATAGCTGCAGTTATTTTCAGCAAAGACATGAAAAAAGCTGAAGTTTTTGTAAAAGATGCTGAGACTGGAAGTATTATCCTTACCAGAGCAGGTAAAGCCAAAGCATGGAAAAAGGATGGCTATACATTGGTTCCTTACAAGAAAAACGGTTACCAGCTTAAAAAAGATAATATCGTGATCTATCATTAAGATCAGATTTAAAGATGAAAACCACTCGCAGGAGTGGTTTTTTTCGTACCTTAGAGAGAAATTAATTAATATCACATTTTTGGGATATTTTAAACCAATCAGAAAACAAAAATTTTACCTATGAAAAAAATAATTTTATTCAGTGCCTTGTCCCTTGGTTCCTTAGTTTTTGCACAGAAAAGTACTCCTGTTTTAGGAGGTGACAGAGATGTTCATGGCTGTATCGGTTCTGCAGGATATACCTACTCACAACTCAGAAATAATTGTATAAGAACTTTTGATCAGAAAATAAAGTTAAAAGAATTAAATACCGATAAAAGTTATACTTCAATGACTGCGATTATTTTTAATAAAAGCATGACTAAGGCTGAAGTATTTATTCCGGATGGAGCTGCAAAAAGCATTATTTTGGACAAGCAGGGAAAAGAAAAGATCTGGAAGAGCGGTTCTCACATTAAAGACAGCTATGTTCTGACACCTTACAAAAAAAGTTACCAGATCAAAAAAAATGATGTTGTCATCTATCAGTAGATCAGATTAAAAATAGAAAGCCACTCGGAAGAGTGGTTTTTTTATGCATTAAAATGAGTTGATAAATTTTATACGATAAGTTTTGTCGTTGTTGATGGATATTTTTACATCATAATAGAATGAAGATAAAACAAAATAGATAGAATTTTATTATTAATAGTATGATTTACAGGATACCACATTAAATTGATTTTCATGTCTTAAAAAATGTTAGATTCGCGAAGTTTTTTATAACTAATTACTAACTCAAAACAACAACACGGGAATGAAAAAAATCTATCTCGAGGCGCTCCCCTTATGCGCTTTTTTTGGCGAATCTACTCAGGAAGTGGTATGGCAGAAAGATAAATCTGCCAGGCTGGAGAAGTATTATGTTTCCATGGACATATCAACGGCATGGATAACCCTTCACGAAATTATTATTATAACAATTTTAAGTTCTAGTATAACCAAAAGGTATTTCATAATGCTTTTCTATAAAATGAGATCAATTATCACAACGTATGCTTGTGATCGATTAATTGACGTTCGAAGTATTACTCCTCCATCGGATCAGGGAGTATATTTATAATTCGGCTAAAAGGTTTAAAGAAATCAGAGAAAAACAGCCAGGTCGGTAACTTATTAAAAGAATTCAAATATAATTATAAACAATAAAAAACATAAATTATGAAAAAAATAATAGTCATTGTAGGGATTTTAGCAGCTCAATTGTCTTTTGCACAGTTATATACACCTGCAGGTGCTGTCAATCAGACCTCAACACCTGCATCAACTAACGTAGGAATTGGGGCAAGTACCCCTAAAGCTCCATTAGATATTCAAAATAGATTTTTAATATCTGGAAATGCACCTGTATTAGGTGCCGCAATTAGATCTTATGATACATACTGGGCCAGAGGATATGGATTTGTTGATACCTCTGTTTCAAATAACATGGGACAATTCGGTGCGGTAGGACCTAAAGACAGTATAGATTATTTTTATATAGGAAAAGATTACAATAATACTATTGTTAGTTTTTATCCTGCGGATAAAAAAACTATTTTTTATGGTAATATGGCGTTAAATGGAAAAGTAGAAGCAAAGGAAGTTAAAGTAACCTTAACTCCGACAGCTGATTTTGTATTTGAAGAAAACTATCATCTTCCTAATCTGGAAGAAGCAGCCAAACATATTAAAGAGAAAAAGCACCTTCCTGAAATAGCCTCTGCAAAGGTAATGGAAAAAGAAGGAGTAAACGTTGGCGAATTTCAGATCAAATTATTACAGAAAATTGAAGAACTTACTCTATATGCTATTAAACAGGAAAGACAGTTAAAAGACCAGCAGGGAAAAATACAGAAATTAGAAGGAGAGAATTCAGATCTTAAAAACATTGTTTCAGAAATTAAGCAATTGAAAGAACAGTTTCTTATGATGAAGCCCAATGTAACCCATTGATGAAAACTCCAAAGCAACCTTATATATATTTTGATTACTCTTGTTTTCTTTTTTACAATTAATAAAAATGCTATTAAGAAATAAGATCTGCATAATTACCAAAGGATAGAATAGATTTCTAAAAAACAAAAGTTGATAATGAATGTAAAAACATCGAGAAAATGTTTAAAAAAGCCAAATAAAAAAAGAAATAACTTTTCTACAGTTTCGATACGGGTTGTATGAAGTTAATTTTAATGAATAGAAAATTAAAATTCTCAGAGACATATGAAGATATTACATTTTTCTAATCCTTCTGCTGACTGTTCGACGTTTACACATTAATTAATACCCTTTACAATTATAACAAAACCTCTGCAATAGCGGAGTTTTTTATTTTCTTTTTTTTAAAAAACATATTAAATATAGAAGAATGATCATCAAAAGTTAATAAAAATCTTTGTAAATTCTATAAAATGAACAGGTTATGTTTTTGTATTCCAAAAATCTCTATATTGGTATTACCAAATTAAAGCGTAATCCGAAAAGCATATAGAGTAGGAGAAAAATCAAAAAGATGTTACTATGAAAAATCTAAGAAAACTTTCAAAAAGAGAATTAAAAACCGTTCAGGGTGGGATCCCAATGTGTCTTGCAGGATACTTCTGGTGTACATTTGAAAAAAAATGTATCCCCGTAGGATCACCATGCGGACTTATTATCGATTAACTAATTAAAAATAGTAAAACAGGCTGTCTCAGAAATGGGATAGCTTTTTTTATGTGCTCACTATCAATCGACTTAGGAATCAGTAGCGTTAAGAAAATTTGGATGTAATCCGTTAAAAAATTTCCACTGTCTGAGCATGGGATGTATTTGGAACCGAAGCAGAACCGAATGATCCATGCGGGTTTGGAAATTTTAGGAGTACATTCCAATTTTTAGCGAATGATTCCCGTCTTGAACTTTTGTATACTTTTGTTTGACTACGTCGAATCTTCGATTTCAAGGCAAAAGTATAAGTAAAAATCATGAATGAAAATCATCAAATCTGGATTTTCAACTCTCACTGAAAAACCGTATTTTTGTACATCTAAAAAGTAAAAGAACGAATGAATTCCTACAAAAATCCATTGGAAGAGCGCTACTCCAGTGAAGAAATGTTATTTAACTTCTCACACAATAACAAATTCCAGAATTGGAGAAAGCTTTGGATAGCTCTTGCTGAAATCGAAAAAGACCTTGGACTTGAAATTACAGACGAGCAGATCGCTGAGTTAAAAGCTAATGCTGAAAACATCGATTATGAGAAAGCAGCAGAGTATGAGAAAAAATTCCGTCATGATGTAATGGCTCACGTTCACGCTTACGGGGATGTGGCGCCTTCAGCAAAAGGAATTATCCACCTTGGAGCTACTTCAGCTTTTGTAGGAGACAATACGGACTTAATTCAGATCCGTGACGGGCTTTTAATCCTAAAGAAAAAGTTGGTTAACGTAATGAAAAATTTAGCAGACTTTGCTATTCAGTATAAAGACCTTCCGACTTTAGGATTCACACACTTCCAGCCGGCTCAGTTGACAACTGTTGGAAAAAGAGCTACGCTTTGGTTACAGAGTTTGGTTCTTGACATCGAAGAACTGGATTTCTTCCTTGAAACCCTTCGTTTCAGAGGAGTAAAAGGAACTACAGGAACGGCTGCAAGTTTCCTTGAACTTTTCAACGGTGATTATTCCAAAGTAAAACACTTAGATAAAGAACTTTCAAAAAGATTTGGCTTTGATAAGGTTTTCGGGGTTTCCGGACAGACTTACGACAGAAAAATTGATGCGAAAGTTGTTGCTTTATTAGGAAATATTGCACAATCTGCGCATAAATTCACAAACGATTTACGTTTACTTCAGAACCTTAAAGAAATTGAAGAGCCATTCGAGAAAAACCAGATCGGTTCATCGGCAATGGCCTACAAACGTAACCCAATGAGAAGCGAAAGAATCGGGGCATTGGCAAAATATGTAATGTCTCTGACAACAAGTTCTGCCATGGTAGCTTCTACACAATGGTTCGAAAGAACATTGGATGACTCTGCCAACAAGAGATTAACCATTCCTCAGGCATTCTTAGCTGTTGATGCTATTCTGTTAATCTGGAACAATATCCTGAACGGAATCGTAGTATATCCGAACAGAATCAACAAACATATTATGGAAGAGCTTCCTTTCATGGCGACAGAATACATCATCATGGAAGAAGTAAAAGCTGGTGGTGACCGTCAGGAAATCCACGAGGTAATCAGAGTTCATTCTATGGAAGCTTCCAAAAAAGTGAAAGAAGAAGGAAAAGAAAACGACCTTATAGAGAGAATCTTAAATGATAACTCTTTAAAACTGGACAAATCAAAACTGAAAGAAGTTTTAGATCCTAAAAACTTTATTGGTTTCGCGCCGATTCAGACGGAGGAATTCATCAAAAATGAAGTGCAGCCGATTATAGACCAAAACAAAGACTTAATAGGATTGGAAGCTGATCTTAAAGTATAAAACAATATGCAGTCTTTTGGGCTGCATATTTTATTTCCAGCCTCAACTATGAAAAAACTGTTTTTGACCATTTTATTGATGCCAGTCATGTCTTTTTCTCAGGAAAAAGAGGTGTTAAAATATTTTATTTCCAAGGACAGTTTGGTGGGAGTGAAAAATCAAAAAGGAGAGATTATTATTCCGGCGCAGTTTATTAATCTTACAGGAATGAAAGACAACGAAATTGTTGAGTGTACAAATAATACTGTTTTTTTTGATTCTTCTCTGGCTAATAAAAGTAAAATTGAGAAAAATTCCTGGGGAGTTGTTTTTGACAGAAAAGGAAATCTACTTTACCAGCCCTATTCTTATGACAATGGAGCAGATTATTTCTCTGAAGGGCTGAGAAGATTCGTTAAAAACGGAAAGGTAGGATTTGTAGACAGAAATGCAAAAACAGTTATTGAAGCTGAACATGATTTCGTTGCTCCTTTTAATTATGGATACGCAGCGTTTTGTGACGGTTGTGACTGGGAGAAAACCGGAGATGAGCATAGAGCAATTGTAGGTGGGAAATGGGGAGTGATGAATGTCAAAGGACAAATTGTTCAGCCATTGGCAAAACCATCAGAAAAGGATGTTGAAATAGACGGGAAATACTACCCGAATCCGTTTCAGTACAATGAAAAGGAGAAGAGTATCCTTCAGTTCTTTGAAAAGCAGAAGAAAAAACTGTCAGATCTTTATTATGTAAATTTTTATGACAAATTATCTGAAAAGGAAAAGAATCTGTTTTTTGAAATCGTAGAGAGACCAAAAGAAAACTTCTCTTATTACCAGGTGAATACTTATAATGACAGGAAGAAAGATTTGGATATGCTTTACAGCTTCAAGTTCCTGGTCTCAGAAGATGGAAAAACATTTTATGCCATTGAGGATTTTAATGGAAAGAAAGTTCCTTTTGAACGCTGGCTTAAGGAAGAAATAAAAAATGCAGAAGACTTTCAGAAGGAGAATCCGGATAATCCCAATAAGTTTATCAACAAATAAGATAAAATTGGAAATTCCAGGGTTCAAAGTTGAAGAAAATACGACTTATTCCTTTAAATTTGTACGGAATAATGGTTGGAGGGAAAATCTCTTTCAAAAATTTTCAATATAATGGGTTTAAAGAAAAAACTTTAACTCAGAAAAAGTAAAAAGAAAAAATAAATCTAATATTAAAAATCTGACATCTAATGTCTAATAACAAAAGAATTTTCGTAGAAAAAAGAGGAATTTTCGATGTTGAAAGTCCAAAAATTTTTGATGAAGTAAAAGCGGTGGTTCCGGCAGTTCAAAGTGTGAAAGTATATAATGTATATGATATTTTCAACCTGAATGACGGAGAATTTGAAAAAGTGGTGAACAACACTTTCGTAGACCCTGTTACTGATATTTTACATACAGAAAACCCTGCAAAGTCTATTCATTTCGGAATGGAATTTTTACCGGGACAGTATGATCAGAGAGCAGACTCTGCGCAGCAGTGTATCGCTTTGCTGACTGAAAATGAAAAATCAAAAGTAAGAAGTGGAAAGCTGATCGAATTTGAAGGAGTTTCTGAAGCAGATTTGGTTAAAATCAAAGACCTTTTGATCAACAAAGTGGAATCTCAGGAAAAAGACTTATCCATTCTGGATATTCCTGCAGAAGAAACGCCGTCAAAAGTAATTATTCACGAAAACTTCATTAATTTCAATGATGCAGAACTTGAAAGTTTCTATAACGACCATGGTTTTGCATTAGGATTAGATGACCTGAAATTTATTCAGGAATATTTCAAAACTGAAGAAAGAAATCCTACGGAAACAGAATTAAAAGTATTAGACACGTATTGGAGCGACCATTGTCGTCACACGACATTCGAAACAGAATTGTCAGACATTCAGTTTGAAGGTAAGTTCAAACACACATTGGAAACTATTTTCAATGATTATATCGAAAAAAGAAAATTCTTAGGCCGTGAGCTGAAGCCGATTTCTTTAATGGATCTGGCAACAGTATGCGGTAAATATTTCCATAAAACAGGGAATCTTGAAAACCTTGTAATTTCTGATGAGATTAATGCATGTACCATTCAGATCGAAGCAGAATATGACGGTAAAAAAGAACCCTGGTATTTATTATTCAAAAACGAAACGCACAATCACCCAACGGAAATTGAGCCTTTCGGAGGTGCTTCTACTTGCTTAGGAGGTGCAATCAGAGATCCTTTATCCGGAAGATCTTTCGTTTTCCAGGCTATGAGATTAACGGGAGCTGCAGACGTTTTGGAATCTGTTGACAAAACATTACCGGGCAAATTACCCCAGAAAACCATTACGAAGCAGGCTGCCAACGGCTATTCATCTTACGGTAACCAGATTGGTCTTGCTACTACGATGGTTTCTGAAATCTATGACGAAGGCTATAAAGCCAAGAGAATGGAAGTTGGTTTCGTTACCGGAGCTGTTCCTGTAGATTGGGTAAGACGTGAGAAACCTGCCAGTGGTGATTCAATCATCATTTTGGGAGGTGCAACAGGCCGTGATGGTGTAGGAGGAGCAAGCGGAAGTTCAAAAGAACAGGACGAAACTTCCATCCACACCATGAGCTCAGAAGTTCAGAAAGGAAATGCCGTAGAGGAACGTAAAATCCAGAGACTATTCAGAAATCCTGAAGTAACGAAGCTGATCAAAAAATCAAATGACTTCGGAGCAGGAGGTGTTTCTGTGGCAATTGGTGAAATTGCAGACTCTTTGGAAGTAAACCTTGACGTATTACCATTAAAATACGAAGGATTAAACGGAACAGAACTGGCTATTTCCGAATCTCAGGAAAGAATGGCGGTAGTTGTGGATCCTCAGGATAAAGAAAAATTCATTAAATTCTGTGAAGCTGAAAACATTGTTGCCGTAGAAGTAGCAAAAGTGACAGATTCCGGAAGAATGCAGATGTTCTGGAAAGGAGACAAAATTGTAGACCTTTCAAGAGCTTTCTTAGATACCAACGGATGTTCAAAATCTCAGGAAGTGAAAATCACTCACCTTGAAGAAGTAAAAGAAGAAACAAAAGCTTTCACAGCAGAAAACTTCCTGAACATCTTAAAAGATAAAAACGTAGCTTCCCAGAAAGGACTACTTGAAATGTTCGACTCTTCAATTGGAGCTACTACAGTAGCAATGCCTTTAGGTGGAAAATACCAGCAGACCCTGATGGAAGGAAGTGTACAGACACTACCGATCTTAGGAGCAAAAGATATTAAAACCGTTTCTCTGGCAAGCTGGGGATTTGATGCTGAAATCTCAAAACAAAACTCCCTGTTAGGGTCATCTTACGCCGTAGTAGAGAGTGTAGCGAAGATTGTAGCGATGGGAGGTGATTATAAAAACATCAGATTAAGCTTTCAGGAATACTTCGAAAAATTAGGGCAAAATCCTGAAAAATGGGGTAAACCTCTAGCATCACTTTTAGGAGCTTATGATGCACAAATCAATTTAGGTCTTGCAGCGATCGGAGGAAAAGATTCCATGAGTGGAACCTACCAGGATCTGAATGTTCCGCCAACCCTGATTTCCTTTGCATGTGCTAACGGAGATAAAGAAAATATCATCTCTCCTGAATTGAAAAACGCAGGAAACAAACTGTATTTCTTCAATCACGTTGCTCAGGAAAGCGGACTTCCAAACTATGATGCTTTAAAAGAAGTTTTTGAATTCATTTTTGAAAATATCAAAGCAGGAAAAATTGTTTCTGTGAAAACAGTGAAAGAAGGAGGTTTGGCTGTAGCTTTAGCAAAAATGAGCTTCGGAAACAGATTAGGTGCCGAGATCAATGCCGATGAAAATGTTTTATTAGCGAAAAATATCGGTAGCTTAATTATTGAAGCAAAAGAAGAATTAAGTGCTGTAAACCTTCAGTTGATTGGAAAAGTAGTTGATGATGAAATTTTGAGCATCAACAATTTCAAATTTCAAATTTCAAATCTCGAATCCAGTTTTACTGGTACTTTCGAGAATCTCTTCCCGACAGTAGAAAAAGAAAAGATCACGGTTGAAATTGATGCTAAGCACAACTCTGTCAACCCAAGAAATATTATCATTAAAAAACACGGAATTGCTCAGCCAAAAGTATTTGCTCCGGTATTCCCGGGAACAAACTGTGAGTATGATACACTGAATGCATTCCAGAAAGAAGGAGCTGTAGTAAGCAGCCTGCCATTGATCAATATCAATCACCAGCTATTGGATGAAAGTATTGATGCGTGGGTAGAAGAGATCAGAACCTCTCAGATTCTGGCATTCTCCGGAGGCTTCTCTGCTGGTGATGAACCGGATGGTTCTGCAAAATTCATTGTCAACGTTCTGAAAAACGAGAAAATGAAAAATGCAGTTCATGAATTATTAGACAGAGACGGGATGATCATCGGGATCTGTAACGGATTCCAGGCACTTGTGAAATCAGGATTGCTGCCTTACGGAAGAATCAAGGATTTGGATGAAAACTCTCCAACGTTAGCTCACAATGCGATCAGAAGACATATTTCTCAAATGGTTACTGTGAAAGTAGTGAATGATGAAAGCCCTTGGTTAAAAGGAATGAAAGATCAGACTTTCACTATTCCAATTTCTCACGGAGAAGGTCGTTTCATGGCTTCAGAAGAAGAAATCAGGAAATTGTATGAAAATGGGCAGATTGCCACCCAATACATAGATCTTGACGGAAACATTGCACACGGAATGCCGTTTAACCCGAATAACTCATTATTCGGAATCGAAGGAATCACCAGCCCATGTGGAAAAATCTACGGAAGAATGGGACACCCGGAACGATTTGCTGAAGGTCTCATGAAAAATATACCAACCGCGAATTATCACAACATATTCAAAAACGGTGTTGAATACTTCAAATAACAATACAAGAAAAATGATCGTCATCCATGGCGGTCATTTTTCGTCTTTAGACAGTTTCTATGAAGAAGCTTCAAGCGTTCTGATGAAAGATGTTGATTGGAAAGTTGGAACACTAGATGGTTTTGATGACATTCTCTACGGTGGTTTTGGTGTATTCGAAAATAAAGAAGAAATTGAAATCATCTGGAAAGAATCAAAAAAATCAAAAAAAGACTTAGGCTTTGCTGCTACCCATGAATTCTACGAAAATAAAATCAGACAGGGACAACCTTTCAACATAAAATTAATCCAACAGAAATTAGATGATCTATTGGAAGGAAAAGGGCAAACGCTTTTTGAAATTCTGATGGAAATTATAGAATCACATAAGAATATTACACTGACATTAGAATGATGAGTAATGAGTAATGAGCGGAATTTTTTCCAGCTAGCTTCATCAAATCAACTTGTTGATTCTCTCTTTGCTTCCTTGAATCAAAAGAATAGCGATAATATCTTTGCGTCAAAAAGCAGAATACATTTTAAACCATTAAGAATAATAAAGATTGTAAGAAAAGTTAAGATTCATCGCTGATGAATAAGGCATTCTTCATAATAGCTTTAGCTGTTGCCTTAATAATTCTTCATCCCTTCAAAAATCTTAATGGTTCAAATTACTTTGTTCGGTTAGGGTATAAATTGATCTATTGCTGAGTGAAACGCCCTTGCGAACGAAAACATGGAATTAATATAAAAACTTTGCGTCTTTTGCGTTAAAAATCACACAAATTAAGGCGAATTATTTCCCTTAACAATTTTTTCTTAATATTTTTACTTTAACAAAAAATAGGAAAGAATAAAGTTGAATGAAAAAGATTACTTACGGGCTGTTCTTCGGTGACAGCATTACTTACGGGGAATATGACGGTGTTTTTGGAGGATGGGTAGATATTCTGAAAAGATATGCCTTACAGAAATTTCATGAAGGAAACGGAGATGAACTGATCCTTTTCAACCTTGGAATAGGTGGAGAAACCACAGAAGGCTTACTCAAAAGAATTCCTCATGAACTGGAGGCCAGAAATTCTGCTGACGGGAACATTATTTTTTTAAGTTATGGTGCCAACGACCTTGCTATAAAAGATGGAAAGCAGGTTGTAGAACCTGAAAAATTTAAAAATAATATTACGACAGCTGTTAATCATGCCAGACAGTTTTCCAATGAAATTTATCTTGTGAGTATTCTGCCATTTTCCGAAAGGGTAGACGGAGTAGTGGTAAGTTCAGGGAAGTTGAGAACCAATGAAGAAGTGATTGTCTACAATCAGATTCTTAAAGATCTTGCTGCAGAGCATTCGCTGGGGTATATTGATTTTTACTCTGCTTTTCTCGAAGATAAGGAGATTTTATTATCTGCAGACGGAGTACATCCCAATGAAAAAGGCTATGGAATGATGGCTGAAGTAGCTATACCAATCATTGAAAAATATTTATAATGCCTTACTTATTCTCTTATGGAACCTTACAAAAAAAGCAGGTTCAGATAGAAACTTTTGGAAGACTCTTACAAGGTGAAAAAGACACTTTATCAGGTTACAAATTAAGTATGCTTGAGATCACAGATCCCGAAGTACTAAGAAGAAGCGGGCAGAAATACCATCCCGTGCTACAGTTTTCAGGGAATGTTGACGATCAGATAGAAGGTGTGCTTTTTGAGGTGACCGAAGCGGAAATCCTTCAGGCAGACGAATATGAAGTAGATGACTATAAAAGGATCGAAACTGTTTTTAAATCCGGGAAAAAAGGATTTATTTACGTTGGGAAATAGTTCCTCATCTTTAAAACATACCCATACTGTCATTGCGAACAAAGCGAAGCAATCCCACTGTTTCATATAAAGCTTCAACGAGGCCTTTGTCATTCCGAGCAAAGCAAGGAATCTAAATTTGAAGTTTTCTCACAGCTTTTGCAAATGGAGTAACTTTTAGACTTAATATGTGCTTTTCTACTAATATGACAAATTTAATATTCAATAGAAGTGGGCTTTAGCCCACTTATCTTATAAAATAAATTCATTGGCTTTAGCCCAAATTTAAAAAGCTACTGACATACCCTTGTCAAAACCTGTTCCTATCTTTGTCCTACAACAAAATCAAAAAATGAATAAAGTAAAAGTCGATCCTTTTAATGTGATCGGAATCTCCGTAAGAACAACCAACGAAAATGGACAGGCAGGAAAAGACATCCCTTTATTATGGGAAAAAATGATCAGTGAAGATGTCCTCCATTCAATTCCGAACAGAGTAGACAATACCATCTATTCCATTTACACAAATTACGAAAAAGACCATACCAGACCTTATACTACAGTTCTTGGATGTAAGGTGGAAAATCTTGAGAACATCCCGGAAGGTATGGCTGGCTATTCTTTTGATGGTGGAGATTACATAAAATTTACTGCAAAAGGAGATCTTTCAAAAGACTTAGTGATCAATGAATGGATGAAAATCTGGAATATGGATTTAGGCAGACTTTTTACTGCCGATTTTGAAGTCTATGGAAAAAAAGCACAAAATTCTTCAGACGCGGAAGTAGATATCTTCATCGCTGTCAAATAAGGAAAAAGCAAAAACTTCTTGCCCTCACAACCTTTGAACTGAAGATGTGAAATTCCCTTCCCTCGGAGAGGTGGCAGAAATTCAAAGAATTTTTGACGGGGTGGTTTAAAACTTCCAACTTCTTTCTTCCAACTCAGCTGAAAACATATTTCCAATACACCAGAATTCCGACAGTTACCGCTGCAATGGCTGTCAGAACTACAGCTCCGGCAGCAATATCCTTGATAAAGCCTATCCTTTTATCAAAATCAGGTTGGATGATATCACATATCTTTTCAACAGCGGTATTAAAGATTTCAGCACTCAAAACAGCAAAAGAGACGATGAAAACCAATGCTGCATCCGTATTGTTCAGTCTGAAATAGAAGATAAAGAAAAGGTTGATGAAGAATATAAAAAGTTCAACTTGGAAATTTCTCTCTGTTTTAATCATCATGAAAACACCTCTGAAAGCATTGAGAAAACTTTTATGGATGGGAGGTTTTTGCATGATTTTCGAAGTTTTTTCACAAATATAGGTTTTGTATTTGATAAAAAAATGTATATCCGCAGAAATCTAAGTATAATATCAAGGCTCAAAACAAATTAAGGATCTTTGTTAAAAACTCCTCCATAATATTCTTTTCTTTATTGTATCTATTTATTATATTTGTAGAAACTTATTTTATAAATCTATGAAATTTATTATTTCAAGTGGTGAACTGCAGAAGGCTTTGCAAACTGTAAGTGGCGTAATATCAAGCTCTCAATCGAGACCGATTTTAGAAAACTATCTTTTTGAATTAGACGGAAATAATGTTACCATTACAGCATCTGACGGCGAGACAACTCTTGTTACTTCCCTGGAAGTAAAGTCTGATGACACAGGTAAATTTGCTGTTCCTGCTAAAATTTTTCAGGATTTTATCAAGACTTATGGTGAACAGCCTCTGACATTTGTTGTAAAAGACAATGCCGAAGGAACCGGAAGCCAGCTTGAGATTTTAGATGAAAAAGATAATTTCGCAGTAGCATTAGACAATGCTGATGACTATCCTGAATTACCGGAATTCGACGCTTCACAGAGTGTAACGATGCCGGCAGGAGTGCTGTCTGAAGCTTTGACAAACACACTATTCGCTACAAGTAACGATTCTCTTCGTCCGGTAATGACAGGAGTACTGTTCCAGTTTGGAGAAAATGAAACCAATTTCGTTTCTACAGATTCCCACAGATTGGTGGTATACAAAAGAGCAGACCTTATGAATGCTGAACCGATGGAGTTTATTATGCCTAAAAAGCCTCTTAATATTTTCAAAAATATCCTGGCAAGTTCCAATGAAGACGTTACCATCGACTTCAATGAGAACATGGCGAAGTTTACCTTTGGTAAACATATCTGGATATGTAGATTGATCGACGGAAAATATCCGAACTATACGGCGGTAATTCCAAAGGAAAATCCAAACGTATTGACAATTAACAGAAATCTTTTGTTAGGAGCAATCAAAAGGGCGTCTATTATGTCTAACAAATCTACCAACCAGGTAAGGTTCAAGCTTTCAGGCAATATTCTTCACCTACATGCAGAAGATACTGAATACGCCAACAAAGCAGACATGCAGATTCCTTGTGATTACAACGGAGAAGATATCAATATCGGATTCAGTTCCAAATTCTTAACTGAAATGCTGACTATCTTAGGATCTGACGATATCACGATGAAAATGTCTCAGCCAAACAGACCAGGTATCATTGAACCTGTTGACGGTCTTGAAGAAAACGAAAACATATTAATGTTATCAATGCCGGTAATCGGATTGTAATAGTAATATACCAAATAATAGAAAGCCGGAATTTTCCGGCTTTTTTTGTAGCCTGCTCTCTCACCTATAGTTATAAGTAGGGTGTAATCGACCTAGGAAGTAGGAGCGTTAAGAAAATTTAAATGTAATCCGTTAAAAAATTTCCATTGTCTGAGCATCGATGAAATTTAGAACCTATCAAGAATTGCAGAACCCATGCGAGTTTGGGAATTTTAGAAGTACAATTAAATTTTTAGCGGATGGTTCCAGTCTTTAATTTTTGTATACTTTTACTTCAAGGTAAAAGTATAATAAGAACAATTTAATAAACATGAAAAAAATAACAACTCTTTTTATACTACTATCATCTATTACTTTATTTTCACAAAATAATATTAAGGTTTATCATGAAAAAAAAGGTGATACTTTAAGCCTTTACGCGGATAACCAAGCAATTTATCCAATGTCTTTAGTGTTCTCGGGACATCCAGAAGTGGAGAATATGAAAATTCCCCAACCTTTTAAAACAACACAGATTATTCCTGCTAAATCGGTAAGAAATAAGGTTGGATATTTTGTCATTGCAGATAAAATGAAAAGTTGGAAAGTTAAAAATATTCCAGGTTATATGATGTATGTCGGAGATGTTACATTAAAAAATTATGATAAAGACTATCAGTATGATTTACCGTTTAAAAAAGGCAGATCATTTAACATTTATCAGGGATATAATGGAACTTTCTCACATCAGAACGAAAATTCTTTAGATTTTACAATGCCGGAGGGAACAGAAGTTGTTGCTGCGAGAGAAGGGCTTGTAACAGATCTTGTGAGTAGCAGTAATATTGGCTGTCCAACTAGAAGTTGTGTAGATAAAGCAAATTATATAACTATTTTACATCCAGACGGAACCTTTGCGCAATACTATCATTTAAAGCAGAACGGGGTCAAAGTACACATTGGAGATCAGATAAAAAAAGGAGATGTTATTGGTTTAAGTGGAAATACAGGATGGAGTAAGGGCCCTCATCTACATTTTGTATGCTACCTTCCAAGAGTAGAAAACGAAAAATACAGGGAAACTTTCAAAACTCTTTTCAGAACCGGTAACGGTAACAAAACAGAATATCTTATGGAGAAAAAAACATATTCAAAAGAGTACTAAATAATGTCATTTGTGAATCATTAGCGTCATTAGTGTTTAAAATACCTAATCATGAAAATAAAAATACAGTCTTATCACACTTCAGATTTCCCTTTAGAATTAAATACTGAAAACTACAGTGTTGCTCTGTTGAAAGAATCCGGAGTTTTCTCAGTTGACGGTATTAATTATTCTTACAGCGGATATAATATTCTGTTTCTTTCTCCTTACCAGAAGATGAAAATAGCTCCGGAATCTGAAGAAAATATACATGTACTTTTCTTTCATGGAGATTATTACTGTATAGAATACCATAAAGAGGAAGTCGCATGCAACGGACTTCTTTTTAACAATATTTATCTGAATCCCGGTGTTGAACTGTCGGAACAGTATTATCATTATATCCTTGAACTTTTCAATCATATTCAAAAGGAAGAATCTGAGAAACATCCATTTTCGGAATCCATTATCAAGACTTATATCCAGCTTATTCTTGCGATCGGCAGCAAGCAGAAAAGCAGTATTGAAAATAATGTGATTTCTAAGGAAAAACTTCCCAACAAAAATGCAGCAGGATTTAAGAAATTACTGGAATCTCATTTTAAAAACGAAAAAGAACTGTCGTTTTACAGTGCCAAACTGAACATTACCAACAATACGCTAAGTAAGGTAGTGAAGAAAGAATTTTCTAAAACACCTACGCAGCTTATCAATGAGAGAGTTATTCTTGAATCTAAAAAACTGCTTCATTTAACCTATCGGTCTGTCAAGGAAATTGCATCTGAATTAGGATTTGAAGATGAATTTTACTTTAGCAGATATTTCAAAAAATCGGTGGGCTGTTCCCCTAAGAATTACAGAGAAAAAGTAGGCATTTCTGTGGTCGCGAAAATGTCCATGTAGTATCCTGAAATGTCTATGTTGGTGCTGTGCGCATGTGAATACCTTTGGTAAAAATATTTCACATGAAAAACAACAGACTTTACCACCAGCTATTACAATGGGATGCTTATTTTTTCAACTTTCTCAGAATGTCAATTTTCATTGTTATGGCATGGATTGGAGGCTTGAAAGCCTTTCATTACGAAGCCGACGGAATTGTACCTTTCGTAGCCAACAGCCCCCTGATGAGTTTTTTCTACAAGAATGCAGACCATAAAGTTCTTAATGAAGATAAAAAGCTGGTTGCAGAATATACTTTGTATAAAAATCAGGAAGGAAAAGTGATCAAAAAAAATATTGACTGGCATCAGAAAAACGGAACATATAGCTTTTCCTATGGTTTGGGAACAATGATCACTGTAATCGGAGTTTTGGTAGTACTTGGAATTTGGTTTCCTAAAATTGGAGCTGTTGGAGCTGCTTTAACATTTTTAATGTCACTCGTTACGCTGTCATTCCTTATCACTACTCCTGAAGTTTACGTCCCCAATCTGGGTGGAGATGGAGTTACGCCTCAGTATGGGTTCCCGTATCTGTCAGGAGCAGGACGTCTTGTATTGAAAGATATTATCATGATGGCCGGAGGGCTGGTATTATTTTCTGATAGCCTGAAGAAAGTGATAAGACCGTAGGGCTGATAGTTTCCCGAATCATCAGCAGAAAGATTAACGAAAATTTATTATCTTAAAATTGTTCCTAAATTTCTCTATTTCTCAAAAAAACACGACATTTGTAGCTCGAAAAATTACACTTGTATAAGGTGTGGAATTTCAAGTAAAAGTTTCAAATTGAGCAGATGAATCCTTATTTCATCTGAAGAATTAAATAAGTAGATAGATTAACAAATGAAAATATCAAACAACTGGCTGAAGGACTTTGTAAAAACGGAATTAAAAACTGAAAGAATCGGTGAGTTCCTTACAGATATAGGTCTTGAAGTTGAAGGGATAGATAAATTTGAAAGTGTAAAAGGCAGCCTGGAAGGAATTGTTGTAGGGAAAGTATTAACCTGCGAAAAACATCCTAATGCCGACAAACTGAAGAAGACAACAGTAGATGTAGGAAACGGAAAAGTGCTGAACATTGTTTGCGGAGCTCCTAACGTAGAAGCAGGGCAGGCTGTTCCTGTAGCAGTTGTCGGAACTAAAATCTATGACAAAACAGGAAACTTTTTTGAAATCAAAGAAGCAAAAATCAGAGGAGAAGTTTCTCAGGGTATGATCTGTGCTGAAGATGAATTAGGTCTTAGCGATGATCACGGAGGAATTATGGTGCTGGACGAAACAAAATATGAAGTAGGAAAAAACTTTGCAGATTATTTTGAGTTAACTAATGATGAGGTTTTTGAAATCGGATTAACACCGAACAGAACAGACGCGATGTCTCACTATGGCGTTGCAAGAGATCTGCATGCTTATCTTTCTACCAACCAATTGAAATCTCAATTTAATAAAGTAGCTTCCGAAGCTTTGAATGGTGAGGGAACTCATGATTTTAAACTTGAAATTGAAGATGCAGAACTGTGTCCAAGATATATCGGAGCTGTTATTGAAGATGTAAAAGTAGCAGAATCACCATCATGGTTGAAAGACAGGCTGAAAGCGATCGGATTAAGCCCGATCAATAATGTTGTAGATATTACGAACTATATTCTTCACGGGTACGGACAGCCGCTTCACGCATTTGATGCAGATAAAATTGCAGACAAAAAAGTGAAAGTAGGCGTTGTAAAACCGGGAACTAAATTTACTACCTTAGATGGTGTTGAAAGAACTTTGAATGGTTCTGAAATCATGATCAAAGACGGTAAAGATAACCCAATGTGTATCGCCGGAGTATTTGGTGGTGAAAAGTCAGGAGTATCTGAAACTACAAAAACAATATTCCTTGAAAGTGCTTACTTCAACCCGATTGCTGTAAGAAAAGGAGCTAAAGCACACAGCTTGAATACAGATGCTTCTTTCAGATTTGAAAGAGGGGTGGACCCGAATCTTACAAGAACAGCAATTACTCATGCAATCAAAATGATTCAGGAAATAGCTGAAGGGAAGTTAGTAGGAGAGTTACTGGAAGAATATCCTAAGAAAATAGAAGATAACTATGTGATCCTGAGATTCTCTAAAATTGAGCAGATTTTAGGAACAAAAATTCACAGAGAAAAAGTAAAGGAAATCTTGAAAGCCCTGGAAATTCAGGTTTTAAATGAAATTCCAAACGGTTTTGAAATCTCTGTTCCTGCTTACAGAGCAGACGTAACAAGAGAAATTGATGTGATTGAAGAGATCTTAAGAATCTACGGATACAATAAAATTGATGCTCCTCAAAAAATTTCATTTACCCCTGTTAAGTTAAGTGCAAACGATCAGGATGAACTGGAAAACAGCTGGGCAAGAACTTTACAAAGCCTTGGTTTCAATGAAGTGATGAACAACTCATTAACTTCTGTAAAAGATGAAACTGATGCCGTAAAACTATTGAATCCTTTAAGCGGTGATCTGGCATTCATGAGAAAGTCTTTGCTGGAAGGACTTCTTCAGAATACAGTATACAATATCAACAGAAAGAACCAGGATATCAAGTTCTTCGAATTAGGAAAAATTTATCACAAAAAAGATAAATACGAAGAAAGAAAACAGCTGGCATTATTGGTTTCAGGAAGAGATGTTGCAGAAAACTGGCTTCAGCCTAAATCTGCAGTAAGTTTCTATAACCTTAAAGCTTATGTTAAAGTTTTATTGGAAAGACTTGCTGTAAATTATAAAGAAGTGGCATTAACGGATGACAGATTCTCTGATGCATTGGTATATGAAGCAGATGGTAAAGCATTGGTACGAATCGGAAAAGTAGCACCTGCTTTATTGAAAGATTTTGATATCGATCAGGATTGTTTCTATGCAGAAATTGAACTGGAATATGCTCAGGAACTTCGTTCTAAAAATGAACTGAAATTCAAAGATATTCCGAAATTCAACAAGATCAGAAGAGACCTGGCTTTATTGATTGATAAAACAGTTAACTATCAGGATTTATATCAGACTGCCAAAAAGAATAAATCTCCATTCATTAAGAGCATTAACCTGTTCGATGTGTATGAAGGGAAAAATCTTCCTGAAGGTAAAAAGTCTTACGCCATGAGCTTTGAGCTGTTAAACGAGGAGAAAACACTGGAAGAAAAAGAGATTACAGAAGTAATGGATTCCTTAATCAAATCTTTCCAGAAAGAATTCAACGCTGAATTGAGATCTTAATATTTGAAAATATATATTTCGACATATATAGAAACGGACTTTTTAAAGTCCGTTTTTTGTTTTTAATCATTTTAGAATATCAGGATTAATATGTTTTGGCTGAAGCCATTGGATTTTTGGCTTTTTTAAGTAAACGGGCTAAAGCCCGTTCCTATTGAATTCCATTTGTGAATATTTTTCATGGTCAATTTCTCCACAATCTTTGTCGCTCCGTAGGAATCTCAGCGCTCTTTATAAACTTTGTAATAGAGATTCTTCGTAATGACAGAGCACTAGAGATTTCGTACTAAAGACTTTGAGCAATAGTTACTTGTATGAATATTCTTGTTTAATCAGTCTATCCACAATCTTTGTCACTCCGTAGGAGTCTCAGCACTCTTTATAAACTAATTGTAGTAGAGACTCTTTCGGAATGACAGAGCACTGGAGATTTCATAGTAAAGCTTTTGAAATAGCCGGAAATTATTCGAAATACCAAGTGTTAAAGAATAATAAAATTCACGGCAGCCCGTTTAAATAATATAAATTCCGTAAATTTGGGTTAATTCAAAAAGAAAAAAATGAAAAATCTTTTTTTAAGTATATGTACAGCTGCAGTACTGGCTTCATGCGGATCAATGACAAGCCCTTCTGCATCTAAAGTAGGAAAAGCTCAGCCTGCTCTTGCCAATACAAAGTGGACATTGGCAGAAACGGTAAAAGGTAAAGTTCCGACATTGAATATTGAAGGAGAGAAAATCACAGGAAATGCAGGTTGTAACAACTATTTCGGAACTGCCAGCATAGATCCGTCTACAGGTAGTTTTACAGCAGGGCAGATGGGATCTACAAAAATGATGTGCAATAACATCGGTGTAGAGCAGAACTTTATGGATATGATGGGAAAAGCAAACAAATATGTGATTTCCGGGAACACTTTAGAATTGTATAAAGACAATCTTTTGCTATTGAAATTCACAAAATCAGAATAAAAAAACAAAAGGAACTCAATTGAGTTCCTTTTTTATGTTTAGAGTGTTATTAATCTTCCTCTTCTTCGTCGTACTTAGCCAACTCTTCGTCGCACCATTTGAACGCTGCTTCTACTACTTTAGTCGCTTCGTCTGCCATAGTTTCTTCATCATCACCTTCAAGATCATCTAACCACTCAACTTCTTCTTCCTCAACGTTTAAGATAAATCTTGGATATTCTGTGTGAACTACGAATAGATCCTCTGGAAATTCCGAATTATCTGCTAATAAAAACTTTGGTAATTTCATTTTTTTAATGTTTTAACTTTCTCAAAGATAAATAAAATTATTGACTTAAAATTACTTCAAAAACATTTTTGAAACTTTTTCAGCTTTTTTGCTTTCAGAATAATCGTAGAAACCTTCCCCTGATTTTACACCAAGTTTCCCTGCCATTACCATGTTTACCAATAATGGATTCGGAGCATACTTAGGATTTTTGAATCCGTCATACATGACGTTCAGGATAGCAAGACATACATCAAGACCAATAAAATCTGCAAGCTGAAGAGGACCCATCGGATGAGCCATTCCCAGTTTCATCACAGTGTCAATCTCTTCTACGCCAGCCACTCCGTTATAAAGTGTTTCGATAGATTCATTGATCATTGGCATTAAAATTCTGTTAGCCACAAAACCAGGATAATCATTTACTTCTACAGGAACTTTTCCTAAAGTCTTACTCATTTCATAGATTGCATCAAAAGTTTCTTTAGATGTAGAATATCCTTTGATGATCTCTACCAGTTTCATAATTGGAACCGGATTCATAAAGTGCATACCAATTACCTTATCAGCTCTTTTGGTAGCTGCTGCAATTTTTGTGATAGAAATAGAAGATGTATTGGTGGCAAGAATGCAATTGGCAGGAGCCAGTTCATCCATCTGTCCGAAGATCTTCAGTTTTAGATCCTGGTTTTCCGTAGCGGCCTCTACAATAAGATCAGCAGCTCCTACAGCGTCATTCAGTGCTGTAAAGGTAGTGATGTTCCCTAATGTTTCAGCTTTTTGCTCCTCTGTAAGATTTCCTTTTGCAATGATTCTGTCAAGATTCGTAGTAATGGTTTTTAAACCTCTGTCCAGAGCTTCCTGAGATACATCTACAAGATTTACTTTAAAACCGCTTTGCGCGAAAGTATGTGCAATACCATTTCCCATGGTTCCCGCTCCGATAACTACAATGTTTTTAATCATTTTTCCTTTATTTTTTATAGATAGTTAAATTTTTTACGTTTTTAAGATCCGATTGTGAAACAACAGTTGTTGAATCAAAGAAAACATTTCCGATGCTTTGACTTTTCTTATTGTTGTTCTGATTGGAAATAGCAGCCGTTAATCCTCTTATAAGACGGCTTTTTTGATTTTTTGTAAGATAATCTGTACCAATATATAATGTATATTCACCCTCTTTTCCCATACCTTTTCCCATCAGGATTTCCAGACTTCTGATCTGACTTTTATTTTTAAATTCCTTTAGAAAACTGATGACAGGTTTATCAGACGGAGGGCCGCAGCAGACACTTCCATAGCTGATCTCTAGGTAATTCTGATTCTTCTGCGAATAAAAGAATGCAAATGCCAGGAGAGCAGTTAATACTAATATTTTTTTCATGTTAAACCGCTTTAAAAATAAGCTTTAAATTTTATTTATTAAAATATTCCCAAACCTCCTTCGAAATATCTGAAATCATCCTGCAGTTCACTGCATCCGTTTCCATTGAATTACTGACAAATACAGCTAATGCATAATGTTTCCCGTTGGGTAAAGTAACAATTCCGATTTCATTTTCTGCGCCTGTTAAACCGGCATTATTCTTCCCGGAAGCTCCCGTTTTTCTTGCGACAGGTGTGTTTTTGGGAAGCTGTTCCACCATTTTATTCAATCCGGTTGAAGTAGAAAGCATTACTTTCATCAGATAGTCTGTGGATTTTTTGGATAATAATTTTCCGTCATACAACTTTTTCAGGACATCAGCAGCGGATTTTGTAGTACTATAATTTTCATACTGAACATTCCAGTCTTTATGCATATCCTCTTCATTGTATTTGATCTGAAAACCTTTTACTCCTTTAGAATCCATAAACTTCTGGACAACCTGGGTTCCTCCCAGCAGCCTCAGAAGAATATCACAGCCATTATTGTCACTTTTGGCAACTGTATATTCAATCACTTCGCTTAACGGAATTTCAATATTTCCTGCCGGATACTTATCACGAAGCGGCGACCATGTATTTTCCAGTAAATTCGATTGGTTTAGCATAATTTTCTGATCCAGAGAAAGTTTTCCCTGATCTACAGCATTCAGGACTGCTGCTGCAATGTGAAATTTAAACACACTTTGCATCGGGAGTTTTTTATCTCCGTTTTTATCGTACTTAAAGCCATTTTCAAACCCAAGAACAGAAACACCGACTGTAGCTTTTTTGTTCTTAATGATTGAATTAATTTTTTGTTCCAATAAAGAAGTCTGAGCCAATGAAAATGCTGAAATCAGAAGAAAAAGAAGTGTTGTTTTTTTCATAATACGGAAATTAAAAAGCTCTCTTCTGAAGATGAGAAGAGAGCTGCAATTTAAGATAATTATTACTATTTTAATTCAAAATAATTCAGATTGGCACCATCACTTTCAAAGAAAATTCTGATTTTGTTTTCTCCCTTCTGAAGCGGAACGCTTTTTACAGAAACTGTTTTCCAGTTTTCATTTCCTCCGCTGGATGGCAGTGATACATTAGCCAGGACTTTTCCGGGAGCGGTCTCAATTCTTATATGAGAATCTTTTGCTCCCGAATATCTGATATCAAGTGTATAATTTTTATCTGCTTTTGACTGAACCGTATACTGTAGCCATTCTCCGGATTCCGTTTTTCCTACATAATACTGATTTGTAATCTTATCTTTACACTTATAGATGTCCACACCATCATTTCTCATTTGCTGCCCGGAATTCCATTCTGATCTTTTGGCCGGATCGCTTACCCAAAGATTAATGAAATCCTTATCCAGATAAGCTGAACCCATTCTTCCAAGGTCATATTCTGAAGCAAATATTCTTCCCGGAGCCTGATGATCTTTAAATGGCTTTGTTGAAGCATCTTTTGTCTGTCTGAACATGGCATCAATAACGTCTTTTTTAACTTCCGTATTGCTCAGCTTGTAATGTTCGGCAATCTGCATCAACGCTTTTTGGGCATATTCTTTTGATGGCTTTTCGCCGCCGTTTTTCCAGTAATCCAATAACTTTTCATATTCAGGGGTAATTTTTACATTCGCAATTCCGGCAATATTATCAATCTTTTTCATAGGCCAGAATGCATATCCGATATTATGCTTATCCAGAAGCTGTATCAATTCTGTAAACCAGACATTGGAATTCTCACCGGTCTCACCCAGCCAGATCGGGATATTATGTTTTTCCCTGAGGTCCAACGCAAATTTCAACGTCTGGTCATCATTATAATTCCAGTATTTATGGAAACTGAAAGCCATATTGTTGTCCCAAAGTGCAGGAAGTCCGTTATAATTGTTTCCCCAGCCGTTACCTTCAATGAAGATCATATGTTTTTTATCAACTGCTCTGATTGCAGCAGTAATATCTTTCTGCAGCTTCCATAGCGGAGCATTGGACATTTCATCAGTTCCATTCGGATTTTTGCCGGTGAAATTAATATTAGGCTCATTGATCAGGTCATACCCTCCGATCCATGGATGATTCTTATATCGTTCTGCCAGTTTTTTCCATAAAGCTATTGTTTTTCTTTGATTCTCTTCACTTTCCCAAAGTGAAGGTTTAGACTTATCATTATCCGAAATGTTGACATCGTTTCCCTGTCCGCCAGGTGTGGCATGAAGATCCAGGATCAGGTATATTTTATTGTCGGCACACCATTTCAGTAATTCATCTGTCATTTTAAAACCTTCTTCCAGCCATGTATCTTTTCCTTTTACCGGCTCCTTTTCAATCGGAAGGGTATAAAGGTTGTAATGCATCGGAAGTCTTATTGAATTAAATCCGGATTGGGCCAGAAGATCAATATCCTGTTTGGTAATGCCGTTTTTCAGGTAAGCTTTGTAAAAAGCATTCATGCCGTCTTCACCGATTAATTCTGCAATTTTTTCCTTAATCTTATACTGCGGACCGGCAAAATCAGCAGTTTTCAGCATATAACCTTCCTGAAGCATCCAGCCGCCAAGACCAAGACCTCGCAGTTGAACATTTTCACCTTTATCATTAACAATTTTCTGTCCGGAAGTCTTCAGTAATTGTGATGTCCCAAATTGAGACAATAAAAATGCGGATAATAGAATAGCTCTTGTCATAGTGGTTTTAATGGTTTAAAATAATAGGGAAGTATTAGAAATGATACGGAATGGTAATGGCATGAGATGAATCAGAATTCATGTCATCAGGTTTGCCAGATATCCATATATGTAAAACAAAATCTTTCAATATTGTATTGAATTATTCTCCAAATATATTGCTTTTTTATTTTGAAAAAGATTTTTTATTGGTAAATCTGTAATTATTAATGAATTGTTTTTCTTTTGTATGAGTTTCTTAAAAACAAATTCTGAATTAATTTAATATGCAGCTTCATCAAATCAATTTTAATGGATTCAATCTTTGCTTACTTACATATGATCCGTCGCTGAAAATGAAACTTTGCGTTTTTTCATAATAAAAAATGCTATCTCATAATCCATTATTCTGATTATAAGATAGCATAGTATATTTAAGAATCAGTATGTTTTTAAATGATCAGTTTCATAATCTCCAAAGCTACTTTTAACGCTTCAGTTCCGTCCTCCAGAGAAACCTCAACATTTTTATCTCCTGTGATAGCATCTGCAAAAGAGTTCAATTCATCCAAAATCGCATTGTTAGGCTGGATATTCGGATATTCAAAAAGGATCTGATTCTTTTCTCCTTCTGCATTTTCAATGATCATATCAAATGGAGTAGGATTTTCAGGAGCATCCTTCATTCTGATCACTTCTGCCTTTTTTTCAAGGAAATCAACAGAAATATAAGCATCTTTCTGGAAGAATCTGCTCTTTCTCATAGCTTTCATAGAAATTCTGGAAGTTGTAAGATTAGCAACACATCCGTTTTCAAATTCAATTCTTGCATTGGCAATATCAGGAGTCTTGCTTACTACACAGACACCACTTGCATGGATGTTTTTAACCTTAGATTTTGCCATGCTCAACAGAATATCCAGATCGTGAATCATCAGGTCCAGTACAACAGAAACATCTGTACCGCGTGGATTGAATTCTGCCAGCCTGTGGATTTCAATGAACATCGGATTGCTGATGTATTCCTTAGTCGCTATAAAAGCGGGATTGTATCTCTCAACGTGTCCTACCTGTGCCTTTATTCCTTTTTCCTGGCATAAACGTAAAATTTCTTCTGCCTGCTCAAGAGTCTGGGTTACCGGTTTTTCAATAAAGAAGTGAAGACCTTTTTCAATGGCTTTTAAAGCATAATCATAATGATAAATCGTTGGGGTGACAATATCCAGCATATCAATCTGCTCCAGTAAATCATCAAAATTTTCAAAATATTTATACCCGAATTCGGCTTCTAATTTCTTTCCGTTTTCAACATCTTTATCATGGAATCCTACAAATTCATATCTATCTGACTGATTAAGAAGTTTTAAATGTATTTTTCCCAAGTGTCCGGCACCTACCAAACCTGCTTTTAACATAGCTGTATTAAATTTTTGTAAAGATAGTGAATGTACATTTATTAAAATACATGACTTTTTACTTGGAGATTTTTAAGATTAAACACCTCTGTTCATTAAAGAAATTGCAGTAAATTCAAAGCTTGAAAAGTAACTATGAAAAGAATAATTTCGATTGTATTTGTATTCGGATTACTTACTACGGGATGTATAGGAGATAGTCCATATGACCCGCAGGCTAAATGTGGAACTCCTGCAAATCTGATATTTGATAAAGTGAATAACCAGCTTTCCTGGAACATGATCAGTCAGGGCGAAGGATATTATGAAGTACAGTATGGAGAGCAGGGGTTCACTTTAGGAAAGGGAACAACCGTTGTCACCAGTAAGACTTCCTGCAATCTTCCGTTGTATAAGAATAATAAATATGACCTTTATGTAAGAAAAAACTGCGGAGCTGACAATGGCCGGAGCAACTGGGCAGGACCTGTTACCGTATTGGCGACTAATACAACCACCTGTATAAAGCCAGCGTATGCAACCTATTCAAAAACAACCTCTTCTGTTCATTCTTCTGTTTTTGATGCTACAGTAACCTGGGAAAATGATGGAGTTTCTATATATGAAACTGTTTTGACAACCAGTCCTGCACCACCGGCAGGTGGAGAACAGGTGATTTCAGGTCAAAAAGCTGTTTATATAGGGTTAAGTAAAACGGTGAATTATAACTTTTTTGTAAGAAAAAGATGTGCAGATAACACCTTCAGTGATTTTTACGGACCTTATCCGATAAAATGGAATTAAAAGATAAAAGAAAAGCAGTTAACAGATGTTTGCTTTGTTTTTGTGGATAATTCTTTCAGGCGATTTCTGAAATCTAATTTCTAATTTCTTATTTTTGTCAAATGCAGGATTCGTTTGTACATAAAGGAAAAAGAAAGATTTTAGTAGATTACCTTCGAAACAGAATTGGAATTTCAGACGAAAATGTACTTTCGGCAATGAGTGAAGTTCCGAGACACCTTTTTATCGAAAGTATTTTTGAAGATTTTGCCTATGAAGACAGGGCATTTCCCATTCTGGCACACCAGACTATATCCCATCCTTCCACGGTAGCGGAGCAGTCTGAGCTGCTGAAGGTAAAACCCGGTGAAAAAGTGTTGGAGATCGGTACCGGATGTGGTTACCAGACCGCTGTTTTAATGGCAATGAAGGCTCATGTTTACACAGTAGAAAGACAGAAAGATCTTTTTGATTTTTCTAAAAAGAAACTCAGGGAACTTCATCTGTTTCCAAAATTCCAGAGTTTTGGAGATGGCTTTGCCGGGCTTCCTACCTTTGCTCCTTTTGACAAGATTATTGTTACCTGTGGAGCCTCTACTTTACCGACAGAATTATTAAAACAACTGAATGTCGGAGGAATAATGGTGATTCCGTTAGGTCCCACAGATGAACAGGTTTTATACAGATTTACCAAGGTAGGTCCTACAGAATTTGAAAAAGAAGAATTCGGGGCGTATAAATTTGTTCCCATGCTTGGAAGTACCAATCAATAATTGTATCACAGATACGGAATTGGCAGACGAGTGGTCTCAAACAACAGTTTCATTGTTAAAACAAGATAAAATAAGAACGGACTATTGAGTCCGTTTTTTTATGAGTAAAATTCAAAAGTTTTAAAATAAAATTAAAATATTTTAACTGATTTCGGAATGAAAATTGAACTCATCACAGAACCCAATCACTAAAATCTTACTATTATGGATACGAACAGATTCAAAGCGTCACATGATTTTAGCAATCTTCAGAAAAACCTGCACAATAACCCGGGATATAGTGTAGAAAGCTATTCTCAACAGGTAAAAGATTACATCAGCGACATGAAAAAGAGGAATCAGGAAGCTACCAAGCAGGGATTTATGGCGCAGGCTCAGAAATCTGCAAAAGAAGTTTGGGCTGAGATTCAGGAAATTGCTTCGGAAGCCTGGGAGAAGAATAAAAACCATTCAGATGAAAAGAAATAATTTTTAATATTAAAGTTCAGAAACCTTACTTTTTGCGAGTGAGGTTTTTTATTGACAACCATTAATCCATCACAATGAAAGTCTTTATCAATAAAAGAATTCCCGAAGCAGGAATTAAAATGCTGGAAGAAGCTGGTCTTGAAATAATTTTCCCGGAAAAAGAAAATCTGTCTTATGAAGAGTGGCTGAATTACTGTAAAAATACCGATACTATTTTAAGTATTGGCACAGAATTTACATATGACAAAAATTTCTTTGAAGCCTGCCCGGATGTTAAAGCCATTGCTTTATATTCTGTAGGTTTTGACCATGTAGATACTAAAGAAGCCACCCTTAAAAATATTCCGATAGGGAATACCCCGGATGTACTCAGCCGGGCGACTTCGGATGTCGCTTTCTTACTCATGCAGTCGGTAGCAAGAAGAGCAAGCTATAATTTCGGGAAAGTAAAAGAGGGAAGCTGGGGTGCATTTGATCCTTTACATGCTTTGGGGCAGGAGCTTTATGGAAAAACGCTGGGGATTTTTGGACTGGGACGTATCGGATATGAAATGGCAGAAAAATCTAAGAAAGCCTTTGGAATGAATATCATTTATCACAACAGGCATCATAATGAAGAAGCAGAGAAGGAGCTGGGTGCCACGTACGTTTCTTTTGAAGACCTGATCAGAAACTCAGATGTTTTGAGTGTGCATGCCAACTTTACTCCGGAACATAAAGAATTATTCAATAAGTCCCTGTTTGAGCAGATGAAGTCAAATGCTATTTTCATCAATACCGCCAGAGGGGGCTTTCATAATCAAAAGGATTTATACCAGGCTTTGGTTGATCAGAAAATATGGGGTGCTGGTCTGGATGTTACCAATCCTGAACCTATGGCTGCGGATGATCCCATTCTGCAGCTTTCAAGTGTTTGTATTCTTCCGCATATTGGTTCGGCTACTGTTGAGGCCCGAAACGGAATGGCCAGACTAGCTGCAGGAAATATTATTGCTTTTTCAGAAAACAAAAAAATGCCAAATTGTGCTAACCCTGAAGTTTATTCTAGTCGTTTATCCTAACTTGGAATTATTTTTGTTCTGATTACAGAAACCTTTAAATCGTAATATTATGTCACCAGAAAACAATATTAATGAGCAAAACAGAAAGCTGGAACAGATGGATTATAACCCCAACGAAGATATATTCAAAAAAGAAAAACATATTCCGCTTGACGGAGACGGAAATCCTGTTTTAGATGAGGATTTTGATGAAGATAAAATTGATAAGGGACTGGATATTCCCGGTGCAGAAGAAGATGATGAGATGGAAGAGATAGGGGCGGAAGATGAAGAAAATAACTATTGGAGTCTCAGCGATAATGAAGATGACCATGAAGAGGAAAATGATGATGTTCTAACTTAAATTTTTACGATAAATAAACCAACCTTGCTGAATTTAGTAAGGTTTTTTTTATGTTGAATAACAACCAATATGGGTAAGGACAATTCTCTTCCCTCGGTGGGGTGGATTCAAAAATTAAATAATTTTTGAAGACGGGGTGGTTCCATAATGCTGCACAATAAAGTCTTCCAATTCTTTCATTACCACGTTCAGATTATTCTTTACATCAAAATCACTTATTCTGAAAACCAAAAGCCCCAAAGATTCAAGATATTCCTCTCTTATGCCGTCATAAACCTGCTTTTCATCATGACTTGATCCATCTATTTCTATAATTAATCCCAATGTTTTTACATAAAAATCAACAATATAATTTCCTATTATTCTTTGTCGGTCAAAATCAATCTTATGAAAATTTTTTGCACGGACTTTCTTCCAGAATATCACTTCACCCAAAATCCGGGCTTTACGTTTTTCTTTTAATAATGCTTTTAAATGGGGATTGTAGGGAAGGTTTTCAACAAAATTCCTGCGGATCGGAACTCCAATGATAATGGTTATGATTTCTTTCATGATTGTGTTTATTTTTAACCACCCCGTCTTCCAAAGTTATCAACTTTGAAATCCACCCCTCCGCGAGAGGGGAATTAAGGTATATTTATTCAAATATAGTATTTACTATCAAATGTTGGCTGGTTTACAACTTTTATAACTTTGCTTAAACCTTAAACCTTAAACCTTAAACCTTAAACCTTAAACCTTAAACCTTAAACCATTCTTCCCTTCACCCCTTGCCTATATTTCCTAATTTGAATATCTTTAAAACTTCAAACATTGTTTAAAAACATAGACGTTTAAATAGTAATATGACATTTCAAGAACAGATACAGCAGGGGATTCCTGATCAGCTGCCACAACCGAAACCATACGAGACCAATATCAACCATGCTCCGAAGCGTAAAGAAATTTTAGGAGAAGAAGAGAAAAAACTGGCATTGAAGAATGCTTTACGTTATTTCGATCCTAAATTTCATGCAGAATTAATTCCTGAATTTAAGCAGGAACTCGAAGATTATGGAAGAATCTATATGTACCGTTTCCGTCCGGATTATGAGATGAAGGCAAGACCGATCACAGATTATCCCGGAAAATCTGAGCAGGCGAAAGCAATTATGCTGATGATTCAGAATAACCTGGATTATGCAGTAGCGCAGCATCCTCACGAATTGATTACCTATGGTGGAAACGGAGCCGTATTTTCAAACTGGGCACAGTATCTGCTGACAATGAAATATCTGTCTGAAATGAGTGATGAGCAGACATTGGTAATGTATTCCGGCCATCCGATGGGATTATTTCCTTCTCATAAAGATGCACCGAGAGTGGTAGTTACAAACGGAATGATGATCCCGAACTATTCAAAACCGGATGATTGGGAGAAATTCAATGCATTGGGCGTTACCCAATACGGACAAATGACGGCAGGAAGTTATATGTATATTGGCCCGCAGGGAATTGTTCACGGGACAACGATTACGGCTTTAAATGCTTTCAGAAAAATTAAAAAAGAACCGAAAGGAGGTCTTTTCGTAACTTCAGGATTAGGAGGGATGAGTGGAGCCCAGCCAAAAGCAGGTAATATTGCAGGCTGTGTGACCGTATGTGCAGAAGTGAATCCGAAAATTACCAAAATCCGTCACGATCAGAAATGGGTGAATGAGATTCATGAAGATCTTGATGCACTGGTAAAAAGAGTAAGAGAGGCACAGGCTAACAAAGAAACTGTTTCTTTGGCTTACCTTGGAAATGTAGTTGATGTATGGGAGAAATTCGATCAGGAAGATTTAAGAATTGATATCGGATCAGACCAGACTTCCCTTCACAACCCCTGGGCGGGTGGTTACTATCCTGTGGGACAAAGTTTTGAAGAATCAAACATAATGATGGCTGAAAACCCTGAATTATTCAAAGAAAAAGTTCAGGAAACGTTGAGAAGACATGCAGCAGCGATCAATAAACATACAGCAAAAGGAACTTATTTCTTCGATTATGGAAATGCCTTCTTACTGGAAGCTTCCAGGGCAGGAGCTGATGTAATGGCAGAAAACCCAACATTAGGAAGAGAGTTCAGATATCCGAGCTATGTTCAGGATATTATGGGACCAATGTGTTTTGATTACGGTTTCGGGCCGTTCCGTTGGGTATGTACAAGCGGAAATCCTGAAGACCTGAAAAAGACGGATGACATCGCATGTGCCGTATTGGAAGAAATGATTAAGAACTCTCCTGAAGAAATCCAGCAACAGATGAAAGACAACATCCAGTGGATTAAAGGAGCACAGGAAAATAAACTGGTGGTAGGTTCCCAGGCAAGAATTCTTTATGCAGATGCAGAAGGAAGAATGAAGATAGCAGAAGCCTTCAACAAAGCTATTAAAAACGGAGAGATTGGACCTGTGGTATTAGGTAGAGATCACCATGATGTGTCAGGAACAGATTCTCCTTACAGAGAGACCTCCAATATCTATGACGGCTCAAGATTTACTGCAGATATGGCCATTCATAATGTGATTGGTGACAGTTTCCGCGGGGCTACCTGGGTTTCCATTCACAATGGTGGCGGTGTAGGCTGGGGAGAAGTAATCAACGGAGGTTTCGGAATGCTTCTTGACGGAAGTGACGATGCCGACAGAAGACTGAAGTCTATGCTTTTCTGGGACGTAAACAACGGAATCTCAAGAAGAAGCTGGGCAAGAAATGAAGGTGCCATTTTCGCTATCAAAAGAGCTATGGAAACAGAACCGAACCTGAAAGTAACCCTTCCGAATCTCGTAGACGAAAACTTACTGTAATATATACATTCAACATTGGCAACGATCAACAAAAAACTGTTTTCACATCTGAACGTAGAGGATAATGATTCTGTATGGGAAAAGTTTGCTGAGGTTGAATTTTCAAAAAAAACAATATTTCCGGACCGCAAAGCCTATCTTCTGGAAGATGGGCTTGTCCGGAAATATTACATCAACAGCACATCGGATATTGATACCGAAATCTGTGCAGAATTTTACTTTCCGGGAGATATTTTTACCGTTGAAGAAAAAAGTTCCGATGCCGTTTACGAGTCTATCAATAAAGGACTGGCCTGGGAAATCACTCTGGATGAGGTGAAAAATCTGTTCGCTGTCAATCCACATTGCCGTTTCGTACAGAACTACTATCTGAGCAGAAAGCTCAACGCTGCAATGAAAAGGGAAATGCTTCTGCTGAAAAATACTCCGCAGGACCTTTATGAATACCTGCTGAAGAACAAACCCCATTATATTCAGAATATTCCTCTGAAATATCTTGCCTCCTATATTGGCATTACACCTATTTCTTTAAGCCGAATCAGGAAGCGTATTCATTAGTGTTATTTTTAACGCCACGCTCGCAAAGATTTTTCACTTTATTTTTACGTTCGCAAAGTCGCTGTCGCTCAGCAACAGTATATTTTTAGCTGAATGAAATGCCCTTGCGATCGAAAAATAGCCATCATTATATATTCTTTGCGTACATCGCGTTTTATCTTTCAGTATGTTTATTCATTTATTATCTTTTGTTTATTGACTTGCCTTCCGTAAGTTTCTTCCTTTGCTGAAAAAAGAATATGGAAATACAAAAATTAAACTGGGCAGGGATCAAACTTACTTCTCACAACAAAACGATCTTAATAGATGCTGTGGAAGATTACTCTTATTATAAACCCGTTTTAGGGGATGCAGTGGAGAATATTATAGCATTTTCAGATCATGTACAGGCAGATTATATTCTGTTTACACATATGCATCTCGATCATTTTGATAAAGGAGTGATCCGGAAATGTTTAAAGAAAGACGGAAAGCTCATTGTATACAAAGGGCTTGAAGGTGTGGTAAGAAAAATTTTGAATGAAGTGGAGATCATAGTTCTTGATCTTGATGAAACCTTCACAGAAAACAATATCACTTTCAAACCTGTATTTGCGATGGATGGCGTGGGAGAGATACAGTCTTCATGGATGGTAGATGATGGAGAAACCAAGATCTTTCATGGCGGAGATACCATCTGGCACAACCAGTTCTGGAAGCTTGGAAAAGAAAATCCCAATATAGATTATGCGTTCTTACCCGTAAATGGTGTTGTGGTCAATTTTGAGATCATCGGTTTGGAATACAGTCCTGTTCCTGCTTCACTTAATTTGAAAGAGGCCTTTGCTGCTGCTCATTTGCTTCATGCAAAAAAACTGATCCCTATACACTATGGTTTGTTTGCACATGAGAAATTTTATGTTCCTCAGGTATTTGATGATAAGGATTTGATAAATATATCAGAGGAAGTAGGGCAGGAGTATATGATTTTGAAAGATGGAGCGGTACTGGTGTAATCTTGATTTATTTGTAAGGAAAATTGTCATTCTGAATGAAATGCAATGGAATGGAATGAAGAATCTCAACATCAATAGGAACGGGCTATAATCCTGAGCCTAGTCGAAGGAAGCCCGTTTTCTTTTGTGCGTAATATAATTGGCTTTAGCTAAAATTTAAAATAAAGTTTTAGCTAAAGCCTTTTGTATTTTTATTTTTAATATCGGGCTAAAGCCCGATGCTATTGATGACTTTATTAGATTCTACGCTTCACTTTGTTTCGCTCCTAATGACAAATGTTGCGCATATTTAATTCATACAATTAGTGTATAATTTTTCACCTTTTTTGTCATTCCGTAGGAATCTGAACTGTTATTTTATCATTATTTATTATTAGAATGCCTTCTGTGCCTGGATTCCTACGGAATGACAAGCGTTGCGGATAGGCTAGGGGAATGGTTAATATTATGTCTAGAGTAAATAAGCGGCTATGCACCCACATACATACGTTCACCTTGCGAATCTAAGCTGTTATTTAATCATTATTTATTATAATAACCTTTCGCTGTCCCGGATTCTACGGAATGACAAACTGTGCGTCTAGTCTAAGTGAGTAATTGGTATTAAGTCTACATTAAGTCAGTAGCAAGTAACCGGTTATACACCAACAATTATGCATCCACTTTGTCATTCCGGTAGGAATCTAAACGGAATTAGGTGCTTTAAAAAATGATTGCATTTTTTACATAGTTAATGAAAAACTCCGGCGATCGAAGATGCCGGAGTCTATGTCTATTTCAAAGTAAAAGAGTATTACTTCACAGCCGCAATAGCCGCCTCATAATTCGGTTCCTGGGAAATATCCGGTACCTGCTCTTCGTAGATGATCTTTCCTGAAGGGTCTATCACCACAACAGCTCTGCTCAGAAGCCCTTTCATTGGAGAATCTACCAGCTCCACTCCATAGTTCCACCCGAAGTCGGAACGGAAATCTGAAAGCATTACCACATTTTTGATTCCTTCTGCACCACAGAATCTTTTCTGGGCAAACGGCAGGTCTTTGGAAATACAAAGTACTACTGTATTGGGAAGATTTCCTGCCTCTTCATTGAAATGATGTACAGATGCAGAACACACTCCTGTATCTACACTCGGAAAGATATTCAGAATAACAAATTTTCCTTTGTAGGAATCCAGAGTCTGATCATTCATATTGACATCCGTAAGGGTAAATTTAGGGGCTGGCTTATTGAGAGCCGGCAATTTGGCGTAGGTATGAACTTCCTTTCCTCCCATTAAAACAGTATTGATGGCTTTGGATTTTTGAGCAAAGCCCACAGCAGAACAGAATAAGAGTGTACTGAAAACTAATTTTGAAAACATGAAATTTTATTTTTCAGCTAAATTATTCTTTTTTCAGGAGCTAAGATTAATTTTAATTCAAATAGATCGAATCTATTGTCAGAATATTTTTTTCAAAACAATTTACTTCTACCTTTATATTATTAAATCTCCGGAAGAAGGAGAATCTTATCACATAAAAAAAATAGAAAGATTTATGAGTTCAGAAAATACAGCATCATTTCATCACATTTTTAAGAGTGAAAACGAAATTCCTGAAGAATATAAAGTTCCGGTGATTCATCAGAGAACTTATCTTTTAAATGGCGAACTGGTAGAGTGGAACGGTGATGTCACCGAAATCTATTCACCCGTATGCATTCCTACAGAAAACGGATTGGAAAGGAAACTTCTGGGAAGCATTCCGAATATTGGCCCGAATGAAGCCATGGAAGTCCTGGAAGCCTGTGTAAAAGCCTATGATAATGGTCTTGGTGAATGGCCGACTATGTCTGTGGAAGGACGTATTAAATGCATGCAGAAATTTGTATATCTGATGATCCAGCAGAGAGACCTCATCATTAAGTTACTCATGTGGGAAATCGGAAAAACGCTGGCCGATTCTACAAAAGAATTTGACCGTACTGTAGATTATATCAACCAGACCATTGATGCCCTGAAAGATCTGGACAGGGAATCTTCCCGTTTTCAACAGGCAGAAGGGACAATTGCACAGATCAGAAGAGCGCCGCTTGGAGTCGTTTTAAGTATGGGACCGTTCAACTATCCTCTGAATGAAATCTTTACCACACTGATTCCTGCCCTGATCATGGGAAATACCATCCTTTTTAAACTTCCGAAACATGGTGTATTGGCTCACTATCCTTTGCTGGAGGCTTTCAAAGAAGCATTCCCGAAAGGAACGGTGAATACTTTATACGGAAAAGGTTCAGAAATCATTACTCCGATTATGGAAAGCGGAAAAGTAAACGTGCTTGCTTTCATCGGGTCCAGTAAAGTAGCAAACGGACTGAAAAAGCTGCACCCTAAAGTAAACCGTTTAAGAGCTATTTTAAGTCTGGATGCGAAAAATGCAGCGATTGTTACCAAAAATGCAAACCTGGATGTAGCCGTGAGTGAATGTATTTTAGGAGCACTTTCTTTCAACGGACAGCGTTGCACAGCATTAAAGCTGATCTTTGTACAGAAAGAGGTAGCGCTGGAATTTACAGAGAAATTAAGTGCAGCTGTTTCTGCACTGAAACCGGGGTTGCCATGGGAGAAAGATGTGAAAGTGACACCGCTTCCGGAAGTCAATAAACCTCCTTATTTAAAGGAATGTATTGATGATGCTCTGCAGAAAGGAGCTGCAGTTCTGAATAAGGATGGAGGCTATACGGATGAGTCGTTTGTTTTCCCAGCAGTGGTATATCCTGTAAACAGTGATATGAAACTGTATCATGAAGAACAGTTTGGTCCGGTAATTCCTGTTGTTCCGTTTGAAGATATAGAAGAGCCTATAGAGTATCAGGTAAATGCGTCACATGGGATGCAGGTGAGTATTTTCAGTGAAGATCCTCAGGAAGTGGCAAGACTTATCGATCCGTTTGTAAATCTTGTAAGCCGTGTCAATATCAACTGCCAGGCGCAGAGAGGCCCGGATGTTTTCCCTTTTACCGGAAGGAAAGACAGTGCAGAAGGGACACTTTCAGTTTTTGATGCCCTGCGTTCATTCTCTATCAGGTCGTTGGTAGCGGCGAAATTGACGGATTCCAATAAAGAATTACTGAATACTATTGTAAGAGAACATGATTCCAACTTTTTAAGTACAGATTATATTTTCTGATCCGGTTCAGACTGTATTTAACATAAAATAAAAATCCTCAATAAACGTCTTTGTTTGTTGAGGATTTTTTTAACTTAATACCGGAAATTAAAGTTTTGTGTTATAATAAGGTGGTGTTTTTTAGAAATATCATCTACGATCAGTTTGTAAATCATGTCTTCATCGGAAAAAGAATTTTTAGAGAAAATTGAAAAGCATAAAGGAGTGGTTTTCAAGATCTCTAAAATGTATATGGATAATAAGGACGATCAGAATGATCTCTATCAGGAGATCATTTACCAGGCCTGGAAATCATACGGTGATTTTCAAAAGAGAAGTGATTTCTCCACATGGCTGTACAGAACTGCACTTAACACAGCAATTGTTTTTTTGCGAAGTGAAAAAAAACGTAGTTTTATACAGAATCAGAATGTAGATGGGCTGAATGCCCGGCAGGAGCCTTATAATGATACAGATGATATAAACATGAAACGGATGTATGAAGCCATCCATCAGTTGAGCCCCATTGATAAAGCACTGATATTTTTCTTTTTAGAAGGTTTTTCCGGAAAAGAAATTGCAGCGCAGCTGGGAATTACCGAAGTGAATACAAGGGTAAAACTGAAAAGGGCTAAAGAAAAACTGAAAGAGATCATTACCCGCCAAAATATGGGCTCCTATTAAATGATAACACTATGGAGTTAGACAATTTTAAAGAACTTTGGAATAAAGATACAGGACAGGGATCTCCTGAAATTTCTCTGGAAAAGAAAAGAGAAATCCATTCTCCGCTGCAGATGCTGAAAGTGAATATGGAAACTGAATTCTGGCTGATGATTGTAACACTGCCAATGCTTTTAACCGGTTTCCCTTTTGCTTCTACAGATTATAATATCAGGACCATATCAGCATTTGTTACCATCCTGACCGTTGCGATTATCATTTATTTTTATTCCCGGTTCCTGAAACTGTATAAGCTGCTCAGGAAAAACAGCATCAATACCAATTATGACCTGTTCAATCTTAAAACCCAGCTTCTTGTCTCGAAAGAAATTTATATTTCCTATTATATTTCTTACATCCCTCTCGGATTTCTTTTGTCACTCATCAAAATCAACTTCCATTTTGATATGGAATATAATCTGGCGATTTTCGGAATCAGCCTTCTGATTACATTATTGCTGATCGCTTTTATCATCAGATACTGGATGTATTATATGTACGGAAGATATATTGATGATGTAGTACGGCTGGTAGATGAGCTTAATGGAATTGAAGTAAGTCCGAAACAGGAAAAGAAAAAGACCTGGTTTGAACGATCACAGAGTTTTTTCATGAATAAAATGGGAATTAAAGGAAATATTCTGAATACCGTCATATGGTTTGTATCCATGTATATTTTTATCATTTTATTTTTAACCCTTGTTCTCCTGATTATCATCATATTGGGTGCAAAACTGGAATTCCTCGATATAGGATCATTGCAGAGAGCTTTAAATAAACTGAATTAGAAATGGCTTGTCTTCTTAAATTTTTTATCTTTAAAAAGTCGAGCTGTTAAAAAAAATATCAGATGGAAGAGATTAAAAATCAGATGTATTCTATAGAAGAATTCCTGGAATTCGTAAAGCATAAGAAAGACAGGAAAGAATCCTATGATCCGGAATACAATTATGCGGTGTATTCTTCAAAAGACGAATTTGAGCCTGGAATGAAAGTTTTCATTGGCGATCCTCTAGATATTGGTGAGAATGATAATGAAATCTTACCCGATTTTGTATACCATAATAAACTGAATTATATGTGCTCTGATGAGAATATTCAGGATGTGGTGGATCTTGCTGTCCGGCAGTACGGAAATGTAACTTCTTTCCAGCTTATCACTGCTCTGAATCATTATCTTCAAAAAGATGATTTTCTTGATTTTAAATAATATTGATGTTTCTGCGCAAATAATAAAAGTTTTCTGAAAGAATTGAAGACATAAAAAGTTTCGGCGGGCTGAAAGCCCGCCGAAACTCTATCATTACTGCTTTTTATTTTTCTTTTCCTTGGTAATTTCGTTTTTTATCCAATCCAGTTGAGGATCTTTTTTATCAATAATATCCTGCATGCTCTCAATAATTTTTACATCAGGAACAACTCCTTTTCGTGAATCTGAAAAATTGATATTAGGCTGTACCAGAAGTAATCCGATAGGAAATCTTATTTCAGAATTGGGAAGTTTCTGATATGAATAAAAACCTGCAACGGTCCCGTCATTGGCACCACCGGTCTCTTCGCCCACCAGCGTTGCTCTTTTATCATTCTTAAGTTTGGCGGTGATAATAGAAGACGCTGAAAAGCTTCCACCGTTAATCAGTACAAAAACTTTTCCATGAAAGGCTCCTTTTTTAGGTTTTGTAGGTTTGTCAGCTTTCATTTTATAGAAGACCTTTCCGTCTTTTTTATACGTACTGAAAGCCTGTGCAAAAAAATAACTAGGGTATGCAATACTTTTCAATGCATATTCCAGCGGGTTGCTTTTCCTGAAATAATTGGTACGCAGAGGTGTACTCCTTGCAGCCAGCTGTGAAGGTTTAATCAGTGTAAAAGGAGCATCCGCCAGATAAGAATACAGGTTGTTGATCTCATAAAGAGAGCCTCCATAATTGTTTCTGACATCGATAATGAGATAAGAAGACCTGGCATTATTGATTCGGGTAAAAGTTTCCTTATAGAACCTATCTGAAAAATCTCTGGAGAAACTTTTCACTTTTATATAAGCAATAGTGCTGTCTTTATCGAGAAATTTGAAGCTTCTGTTATAAGAATCGCTGGAAGCCACATAATCGTTCAGTTTCTTTTCCAGGGTCTTCTTCTCCATTTCCTTCTCTTTTTCAAGATCAGAGTCAGATTTTGTTTCCCGGGTTATAGTATACGTTTTCTTTTTTCCCTTATAGAGGGTTTCGAGAGTGGCTTTGCTGCCAAAGCCATTTTCTGCAGTATAAAAATTGAAGAAAAGATCCTTTAAAAAATAAGGATAGAAAGTGGTATTATCACCATCACTGCTGATCAGGCTTCTGTATTTTTTTATATAACCGGATACAGGAACATGATTGATGGATAAAATTTCGGTTCCGGGTTGTATATTTTCGATAGAATCTTTGTTTTCAATAATATACATTCTATCTCCTGAAATATAATATTCAAAACGGCTGAACATTCCTTTCTGATGTTCCAGTCTTTTAATTTCACTTTTGGTAAATTTCTTTCTTGGAATTCTCAGTGAAAGGTGTCCTTCCCGAATGCCGGCAATCACTGGCTGAAGCTTAAAATAAAACTGAAGAGGGGTAAGAGGTTCAGTAATTGTCTGCTTGAGACTGTCAAATTTATGTTCCAATTCCTTCTTGGGAATATACCAGTATAATTGAGGGTGCATTTGCTGTAATTTTGAATAGGCAAAATCCACATCCTCCTTAAGTTGCTCCGGTGGAATACATGCAGCACGCTGTTCGTTGTGTTTTTTTATAGAGGCACAGGACGAAAATATAGCGAGAAGAAATATTACCGAATAATTTTTCAATGTATCTGAGTTTTTAACGTGCTAAAATAGAAAGTTTAAAATTAATCACCATTTAAATGAGTAATAAATTTTCCAAAATACATGATAAATTTAGTTAAAAAATGTAGTAAAATGGAATATATTTTCATTTAAAACTAAAAGTCGATACATTTGAAATTTATTTGTAAAGATGATGTATTGGATTATTACGAGTCTGGCAGTTCTGACAGTTACTTTTTTTATTGTGATCAATATGAAAGCTTTTGGCGGCGTGCCCAAAGGAAAAAGACTGAAGCGGATAAGACAATCGAAACTTTATAAAAACAAACAGTTCCGGAATATCAGCTATACTCCTTCCCTTACAGAAGGATATAAAATGTCGAAGGTAATGTATGACTTCTTTTTAGGTAAGAAGGATCCGCTGCTGAAACCTCTGCATCCGATCCCATTTCTTCATACGGATTTAAAAAATATAGATAAAAATCAGGATGTATTGATATGGCTGGGGCATTCATCGTATTATTTGCAGACAGATGGAGTTTCTTTTTTAATTGATCCTGTTTTGAGTCTGTATGGCTCACCTTTTAAATATTTTAATAAAGCATTTAAAGGATCAGATATTTTTAAGCCTGAAGATATTCCCGGGATTGATTATCTTGTTATCACCCATGATCATTTTGATCATTTGGATTATCCTACTGTACAATCTATCAGAGACAGAACGGGTATGGTCATTTTACCTCTGGGAGTGGGAGCACATTTGGAAAGGTGGGGCTATCCTGAAAACAAACTTATTGAAGAAGAGTGGGGAGCAGAAGTTGAGCTGAAAAATAATCTGAAAATTATTTTTACCCCTGCCAGACATTTTTCCGGCAGGAGGGTGAGGAAGAATGATACCCTCTGGAGTTCTTATGTCCTGATTACACCAACAAAGAAAATTTTCTTGGGAGGAGACAGTGGCTATGATACACATTTTAAGACAATAGGAGAGCAATATGGTCCATTTGACTATGCAATTCTTGAGAACGGGCAGTATGGAGAAGCATGGAAGTATATCCATACATTACCGGAAGATGTTATCCAGGCCGGTATTGATCTCAAAGCAGAACGCATTATTCCTGTTCATTCTGCAAAATTTGCATTGGCACTTCATCCATGGAATGAACCTTTACAGAAGATAACTGCTCTAGGAAAAGAAAAAAAGATAAATATCCTCACTCCCATGATAGGCGAGGTAGTTGATCTGAATCATTCAGGACAGCAATTTACCACCTGGTGGGAAAGCTGATCAGGCATGCCAGATTTCTTTATATCTTGCAGGGTGATTTTCAAACTGCTGTCTTACAAAATCACATTCCGGGTCTACAAGCAAATCTTTTTCTTCTGCATAGCGTACCAATTCATCCAGCAATAGTTTGGCGTATCCTTTTCCCTCACGCTCTTCATCAAGCTTCGTATAATATACAATTAGCAGTCTTCCGTCAACCTCTATGGACATATAACCTGCTTTCTTATCATCAATAAACAGCTGCAATTCATCCTGATATGGAGATACCTGAAACTTTATATTTTCCATAATAAATAAGATTTGGTTGATTAATAATTGAAGAATACTTTTAAAAAAAACATTCTTTTCATTAAAATTACGAAATTAAATCATATGGAATAATAGTTTTTAATAATCTTAACGAATTTTATAACATAAATGGTAAGATAAGGGATAAAGATAAAAGATAAAAGATAAAAGATAAAAGATAAAAGATAAAAGATAAAAGATAAAAGATAAAAGATAAAAGATAAAAGATGTTTATTGTTATAATTCAATAGGGGTGGGCTTTAGCCCACTTATCAAAAAATTATCATCTACTGGCTTTAGCCAAAAATAAAATAAATACATTTTATAAAGCTTAAGTTTTTATTGATAATTTATTGATTATTAATACGATCGACGTTAATGAAAACCTATTACAATACTATTATAATTTTTAAAACAAATAACATTCAATAATTCTAAAAAAATAAAATATATTTTAAAGATAATCAACTGTTTATGGTTTTTCTTAACAAATATTAGCATTTTCGGTTAAAAATTGGCACTTTAATTGACTATCTCTTCATGATTAATCTAAAAGTGGAGTGAAATGAAAAAATTAATATTAACAGCATTATTGGTTGGGACGTTCAGTTTAAGCTATGCCCAGTCCGATTATTATAATGATTACAGAAGGAGTATTTCAGATATCAACTGGCAGAGAGTGATCACTGATCTTGTACTTTCAACAACACAGGCCAATCAGATCTATGTATTGAATGACAGGTATCGTGATTATGATTCATGGAACAGGGTTTATGTAGTAGAGCCGGGAAGATGGAGAAATGACCGTTATTCTGAACTGGAAAGAATCCTCGGTAGAGAAAAGTATATTATCTTCAAAAAGAAATATTACAGAGGACAAAATCCTGTCATAGTGTACGGAAGAAATAAAAATGATTACAAAAAGTTCCGTAAAGAACAGGAAAAATACTATAAAAATCAGGAGAAGTACTATAAGAAACAGAATAAACATCGTGGTCATGGACACGACGACGATTGGGATTAACAATTATCAACTATATTCACTTACATGGCTGGCATCTTTGTCAGCCATTTTTATGTCCGGTCAGAAATATTTTTACCTTTAATTTGTTTGAATTTTATAATTTTGATATATGGAAACACACGAATCACTTAAGGACTTTTATGAAAGAAATGCTCCCAATCTGGAATCATCATGTATCGGAATCAGTAAAATGGGACATTTCAATGTATTTTCCCGGGAACACTGCTCACTACTGACTCCTTACAGCAGGAGATATTATTACAAAATTTCACTGATTATAGGAAAGGGAAAACTTCATTATGCCGATAAATGGATTAAAGTGGACCGCCCTGCATTACTGTTTTCAAATCCTAATATTCCTTATTCATGGGAGGCTGATGATGCCAATCAGAAAGGCTGGTTCTGTCTGTTTACAGATCAGTTTCTGCATAATGGAAGCCGGATGGGCAATCTTCTGGATTCACCGCTTTTTAAAATTGGAGGAACTCCGATTTTCTTTGTTGATGAAGAACAGCAGAAAACACTTTCGGATATGTATACAAAAATGATGACTGAAATTCAGTCGGAATATATTCATAAATACGATATGCTGAGGGCTTATCTTCATCTGATGATCCATGAAACCATCAGAATGCAGCCGGCAGAAAGTTTTGAGCCTTATCAGAATGCCTCACAAAGAGTAGCATCATTGTTTATGGAATTGCTGGAAAGACAATTTCCGATTGACAGTCCTGCTGCCTGTTTAAAGTTAAAAACTCCCAATGATTATGCGCAGAGCCTTTCCATACATGTGAATTCATTAAACCGCTCTGTAAAAGAGATTACAGGGAAAACAACCAGCCAGCAGATCACCGCAAAGATTATTCAGGAAGCCCAAGCTTTGCTCACCCATACAGACTGGAACATCTCTGAAATAGCTTACGGTCTGGGCTTTGAAGAGCCTGCTTACTTTACCAATTATTTTAAAAAACAAACAGGAATTACCCCAAATGCTTTAAGAATGAACCTTGTTTGAATTTTATAATTCTTGGTTTGAATTCTATATAACAGTTGATCTTTCCATATTCTAATTTTGTCTTGTAAAATTAAATCATACCTATCATGAAATTTAAAAAATTAGGAAACACAGAAGAACAGTTATCAGCAATCGGTTTAGGATGCATGGGGATGAGTTTTGCTTATGGTCCTACCGACGAGCAGGAAAGTATCAATACCTTACACAGAGCGTTGGATTTGGGCGTTAACTTTTGGGATACAGCAGATATGTATGCCAATGGAGAAAACGAAAAACTGATCTCTAAGGTTTTGGTTCCAAACAGAGATAAAATTTTTATTGCTACCAAATTCGGATTCAGATTTAAAGACGGTAAAGCAAGCCACAGCGGAGCTCCGGGAACTTATTTCGACGGTTCTCCGGAATGGATCAGACAGGCTGTAGATTTAAGTCTTCAAAGATTAAAAATCGATACTATTGATCTGTATTACGCCCACAGAGTAGATCCAAATGTTCCTGTAGAAGAAACAGTAGGGGCAATGGCAGAATTGGTAAAGGCAGGAAAAGTGAAATATCTAGGATTGTCAGAAGCTTCGGCAGAATCTATCAGAAAAGCCAATAAAATCCACCCGATTGCAGCTTTACAGTCTGAATATTCAATTTTAACCAAAGATATTGAAAAAGAAATTCTTCCAACCATCAGAGAACTGGGGATTTCTCTGGTTCCTTATTCACCGTTGGCAAGAGGGCTCTTCACCAATATCTATGATGCACAAAATCTGGGTGATGACGATTTCAGAAAATCATTACCGCGTTATCAGCAGGAATATCTTGAAAATAACACAAAGCTGGCTAACGAAATCAACGAATTTGCAGCTTCCAAAGGAGTGAAAGGAACCCAGCTTGCGCTAGCTTGGGTATTGAACCAGGGAGATGATATCATTCCGATTCCGGGTACAAAGCGAATCAAATATCTTGAAGAAAATATTGCAGCTGTCAATATAGAACTTTCCCAGTCGGATCTGGATACCATAGATGCCATCCTGAAAAAATATCCTAATGTAGGAGAAAGATACAATGAAGGTTCTATGAAATTGGTAAACAACTAAAAACTATTTTATATAAAAACTGAGTTTCTTCTTATGAAAGAAACTCAGTTTTTCATTTATATTTTAATGAAAAGAACCCGACTATGAACAGAAGAGAATTATTAAAGAACGGATTATTGGCAGGAACATTAAGTATGATTCCTTTTTCCGGTTTAATGGCAGAACATAGATCCATTTCGGTAAAAACAGGGGATGATCTTTCCGGATTTAAAAAACTGAAGCTTGGTGAGCTTGAACTATTTATTCTCACAGACGGATATATTCATGAAGAAAACCTGAATTCATTTGCACCAAGAGGCACCGTTTCAGAATTAAAATCAATTCTTAGAGATAATTTCAGACCAGAGGATTATATTGATCTTGCGATGAATATTCTACTGGTTAAAACAAAGAATAAGCTCATTCTACTAGATACCGGAATGGGAATTTTTGCTGATGAAAGAACAGGATTTCTGTTAAAAAGCCTTCAGAAAGCTGGTTTTACTCCCAAAGATATTACTGACGTTTTTATTTCACATGCCCATCCCGATCATATTGGTGGAGTGATAGATAAAAAAAATCAGCTTATTTTTCCTGATGCAAATATTTTCATCTCCAAAACAGAACATGACTTCTGGATGCAGGCTTCCATGAAAGACTTTAACAACAGTGCTCTGAAAACACAGCCTGAATTCCTCAATCAATTTATCCCGGCCGTCCGGAATATTCTGAAAACGATTAAGCCCAAACTGAAGTTTTATGATTTTAATAATCCCTTGTATGATTATTTTAATTTTCAATTAGCACCTGGTCACACCCCAGGTTTAGCGGTTACAACCATCTCATCTGGAAATGAAAAACTGATCTATATCGCAGATCTGATTCATTCCGATGTAGTCCTTTTTCCGCATCCTGAATGGGGATATTTTGGTGATACGGATCTTGATATCGCGATTGCATCAAGAAAAAAACTGCTGAAACAAATGGCAGATACCAGAATCAGAGCATTTGCTTACCACTTGCCATGGCCAGGTTTGGGTTACACAAAAGAAAAGGCTGCTGGTTTTGAATGGTTCCCGGAGAGTTTTATGAGTTAGAGAGCAGAGGCAGATGATAGGTAACAGGTAGTAGATGATAGCTGTAGAATTAAGGATATGGGGTTGTTGTCACTTAATCAGTGAACAGGTACTCAGTATTCCCCTCCTTTGGAGGGGTGGCAAAAATTGAAAGAATTTTTGACGGGGTGGTTAATATAAACGGGTTACTATACAAGATATTTCAATCAATAGCAGAGGACTTTAGTCCGCTTTCAGGAACAGTAATTATCCATCCGGCTTCAGCCAGAACTTATTGATCCAAACTTTAATGATATAAAACAACAGCACCTCCCGGGAAACGGGAGGTGCTGTTTTGAACATAAGAAAAATTTAAATTATGCTTCTCCAAATACCAGCTCAGGAGAATACAGTTTCCTGAACATCAGATAAGTCATCGTAAGTATGGAAAAAGCAACTATTGCGTCCACCGTAGCCGGAAAACCAAGCACGGCAATTTTTGAAAAGAAAGCAAAGAGAATATCAAAGAACATTCCGGCAAATACCCATTCTTTCAACCTCAATAATCTGTTGGGAAGCAGAAGAACGAGAACTCCTGAAATTTTAAAAACACCCAGGATATAGATAAAATGAGGTGGATAGCCTAATTGCTGTGTGATGTCCCATACTACCGGATTTTTTGTAAGTTCAAAGAACCCGCTGGCTCCAAACCATAGTGACATAAAAATAGCTCCGGCCCAATAGATGATTTTTGTAGTTTTTGTTTTCATTGCTGTATATTTTAGTTGTTATTATGTAGTAGAAATTATTTAAAAGATGTTTTTGCTGATCCCGAGATTTCTCCGGTTTTGACATTCTGAATAAAAGCTATCACTTCCCATTTTTCAGGAGAAAAACCTTCAGGAATTCTGAATGTTGTTGTTCCTTCCTGCTTATTCAATGAGATCTGATTTTGTTTATGAACGATTTGCCAGTGATGCAGATGACGCCCTTCGTTTTCACCTTTACCAACCTGGGTAGAGGAATGTTTTTCAACAAGATTAACGAGAAGAACACTATGAGAATCTGAGGCTGAAGTTTTATATTGAACATCAATTGTACTGCCGGAAATATTTGCCGATAGTGCCACATCTGTTTTTTTAGAAACAAGCAGAGCTTTCTGAATGGAATTTTTAATATGATCCTCATCAGAGCCTACAAATTCCGTTTTTCCATTAATTATCAGTTGTGGAGTATACACCTGTGAATTCAAAATACGGCTGTACTGCTGTTGGCGCTGCGAATTTTCTGCAGTACTGAACCGATCTTTCCATCCAAGACGATTCCAGTAATCAACGTGGTAAGAGAGAAGATAAACAGGCTCTCCTTTATATTCTTTTTCAATTTTTCCCATGAGTTCATCTGCAGGTGGACAGCTTGAACAGCCTTCTGAAGTAAAAAGTTCCAAAACAGCGAAACCATTGGTTTCAGAGGCTGGATGTTGTACTGTCTTTTGATCTTTATTTTGATGAATAAATGCTGAAGTAGCAAATAACACTGCGGTAAAAGCGCTTACTGTGATTAAGTTTTTTAGTATCATGTCTTTTAATTTGATTCAAAAGTAGATACCTGATAAAGGCAAAAGAATACAAAACAGGTTCAACCGGACAAATCAAAAGGTGAACCCGGAAATTGTGAGGGGAAGTAGTTTAAAGCTGGAAGCAGGAAGTTGGAAGCGGGAAGTTTCTGGAGTACCAAAAGAAGAAAGTTTGTCTTTTAAATATTAAATAGAAGCAGGAAAGAGCTTAAGAAATTAAAACAGATCAGATAAAAGCAAAAGAAAAGCCCGATCATATCAATCAGAGTTATAATGTATTTCAAAAGAGTTCTATATCTCAGAATGACTGCAAGTACTTCCAGCTTAGCTTCAGATTTGCTTACTCCTTTACCTGTCCTCAAGCCAGGTAAAGAAACTATGCGTTTTTTCTTTATTGATCAAAAGCTTTTCAGGCGTTTCAACAGTAAGTTTTACAAGGATTTTACGTTGGAAATAATGTTCCATTTCCTTAATGGCTTTGAAATTAACAAGATACTGTCTGTTTACCCTGAAAAATTGCTTGTCTGAAACCTGTTCCGCTACCTGCCCAAGCGGCTGTGAAAGGGGAAACTGTTCTTTGGCAAATGTCACCAGATGCGTGATTTCATTGTGGATATAAAAATAGGCAATATCTTCAGTAGGTATGGTAGTATATTTTTGATTTTTAAAAACCAGGAAACTACTCTTACCGGCAGCAGCAGGCTGGCTGATTTTTTGTATCAGTGATTCCAGATCCGGAAGTTCATTTTTCTGGAAGAATTTTTTCAGTTCATCCACTTTTCTCAGTGCTTCAGCAATATCTTCTTTTGAAAAAGGTTTTAAAACATAGTCAACTCCTTTACTTTTAAAGGCATCCAGCATGTACTGGTCAAAGGCTGTACAGAAAACTACAGGGCAAGTGATCTCCACCGATTTGAAAATCTCGAAGGAAAGTCCGTCAGAAAGATGGATATCCATAAAGATAAGATCAGGTTTGATATCTTTTAAGCCTTCAATACTTGTTTCAATACTGTCGTAAACGCCAAGGATTTTCGAATCCGGTTTTAAGTCTGAGAGTAAATTCTGCAGGGATTTTGCAGCCCTGAATTCATCTTCAATAATGATTATATTCATGGATTAATGGTAGTTTTATCTGGAAAGTTTTTTCATCTGAATGAATGATGATATCCTTTTCCAATAAGTGTTTGTAACGCATTTTAATATTATCAAGCCCGACTCCCAGCGAATCTTCTGCATTCATTTTACGCTGGATGGGATTTTCAATGACAATATGGTTATCGTTGTTATAGATTTTAATATGCAAAGGTTTGCTTTGTGAAACAATATTGTGCTTGATGCAGTTCTCCACCAGAAGCTGAAGCGTGAAAGGCGGAATAAGGGTAGCATTGATTTCTTTTCCAAGTTCGTTGGTGAACTTAATTCCTTCCCCAAAACGTGCTTTCTGAAGAAAAAGATAAGCGTCTACTATTTTCATTTCTTCCTGAACGCTGATCAGATCCAGTTTTCTGCTTTCCAGCGTAAACCGGTAAAAATCTGAAAGCTTTACAATAAAATCAACCGTCTCTTCGTCATGGGTTTCTGCCATCAATTTTAAGGTATTCAAGCTGTTGAAAAGAAAATGCGGATTGATCTGCTGTTTTAATAATTCATACTGGGCTCCAAGATTATCACTCTTTACCTTTTCCAGCTCAAGTTGTATCTGCTGCCCGGTATAATTGTTCTGAAGCAGCGTAAGAAACATATAGCATACCAGATTGATCAGAATTCCCCTTACTTCCACCATCAGCATCACCGGTCCGAAATTAATATGGGAAAGAATCAGCTGCTGGATCCATGCCAGCCCAAACATGATCACCATCCCGAAAGCCAGTACCACCATCAATCTGGAATAGGAGATATGCTGCCTGCGTTTTCCTGTACGGTTCAGCATATAGATATTGATATACCACATGATAATGGAAAAAGCTGCTGTAATCGCCGAATTTACGACTGCCTCTTTCCAGTTGAACTCATGAGAGGCCAGCTGAGGTACAGAAGATAAAACACCCAGGAAAACAGAGCTTATCCAGATAATGGCTGGTGAGATTTTTATTTTTTGCTGTTGCATGAAATCTGCTGATTTGAAAAGGTTAAATTAATGCTTTTTATTTAAAATATTATGATAAATAGTAAAACGGGCGATTTTTATTAAGGTCTGCTTAGGGGGCTGTAACTCATGAAATACTGTATTCTTTCTTCCTTATTTGAGAAAGTATTCTTAGGCTGATCATTTTTAAGATCATAAGAGATATTTCCGGCATTGTCTGCCTGAACGGTTTCGACACTTACCAGTTCTCCGGTGATAGTTCCACCGATATATTGGGGATTGTCGTGATATTTCCAGGTAACCAGTTTCATAACAGCACCTGCTTCTGGTGTCCGGCTTTTCTTCGACAAAGATTCCAGTGCTTTTTCATTTCCATATAGGGCAGACATAGTTTCTTTCTTGGGATTTAAAGAATTGGAGATCAATTTGAGAGAACCCGGATCAAAAACAACTCTGACAAGTCCGTTATTTGGATCATTATTTTCTTTGCTGCACGCGGTAAGGGAAATAAGGCTTACCCATAAAATCAGGATTGTATTTTTCATTTTTTCTGTAAATTTTGAATTAGTCTTTGCGTATTTACTTTCATCGGAACATCAAACAGGTAACCTGTTTTTTCTGCTAATTGTCTGTGACAGGCAATGCAGGATTCTTTGGCAAAAGATGCTGTTTTTCCCGTTGGGTGAAGGTCATCTCCAGAGAATTTTGCAAATCCCCAGCCTTCCGTATCTTTATATTGTCTGGAATCTTTTACCATAAACTGCGCATTGATAAATTTTCCGGGTCTGATTTCTCCATCAGGAAGCTCTTCCTGTTTCCATACAGATTTTACAACAATACTTCCGTCCGGCCATGGGTGAAAATTTTCTGTTTCCACCGCTTTTACTGCGATATCATTTCCATAGATCACACGGATGGAATGATCAAACAGCGTACTCATACTGATCACTTTCCAGTTTTTAAAATCAGGTGTGTATCGAACTCCATTGGGAGAAACCGGAAATTTTGTTGATGCCGAGATGGATGTGCTGCTGGATGTTGCTGCAGGCACTTCACTCTTTTTAGGCGCTGGCGGGTTTACTGAAGATAAAGAAAGCGTATATTTTTTAATGGTTTCAATATCTTTCTCTGTAATCTTAGCTGAAGGATGCAGAAGAGTATATTCATGGAGAGGCATTTTACCACTTTGCATCATATTGAGAATAGCATACATTTTGCCCTGATGTTCTGCAGGAGATAACTTTTCCCATTCTGAGAAGTTCAGGACTTCTCTGGCTCTTTTGATATCTTTGTTTACAGCCCAGGAAACAGGAGCAAGCTTATCATACCAGCTTAGATTCTGCTGATTGGAATGACAGTTGAAACATGAGTTTTCAAGAATACTGATCACCTCCTTTGGGGCTTCTATTTTTCCTGTGACCGGCTTTCCTTCCAGTGGTTTACTGAATAGCTGAAGTCCTCCGAAGATTCCTAATATTGCCAGAAATACGATAGCAATGGGATTTCTCTTTTTCTTTGCGGTATCCATAATGTGTATTGTTTTTATTTTCTGATTCAAAAGTAGGCGGGTAATACATGTTGTGAAACGGAAAACAAACTGAGTTGGACAAATCAAAGGATGAATCCTGAATTTTTAACTCCGAAAATCACATGAAAAATCCCGGTAATACAATTACCGGGATTTGCTTAAATCTGTTTATTATAATGTCATACCGCCATCAATCACAATTTCGGTGCCGGTAACATAGCTTGAAATCTGATCATCTGATAAATAGGTCACAAGTTTTGCAACTTCTTCAGCAGTTCCTGTTTTTTTCAACGGAATCTGTTCTATGAGATGGGTTTGAATATTTTTCAAAGTCTCTTCATCCAGCCCGGCTTTACTCATAATTTCTGTTTTAATAGGACCGGGGCTGATCATATTCACCCTTATTTTTCTTGGAGCTAATTCTGCAGCTGCCGTTTTGGCAATTGAGTTCAGTGCCGCCTTACTTGCCTGATAGGCGGAACTGTTAGGTTTATAGGTAGAAGCGACAATAGAAGATAAAAAGATGACCGAAGCACCATCATTTAATATTGGAATGAATTTGCTTAATGTAAAGTAAGCTCCTCTGAAGTTGATATTCATGACCTGATCAAAATTTTCGACATCCATATTTTCAATCGGAGTCAATGTACCTGTAATTCCTGCATTGATAAACAGGATATCTATTTTCCCGAATTGTGTTTCAATTTCTTCTTTTAAAAGATCAATATCATTGAGGTTTGCCTGATCTGCGATAAATGGAATGGCACCAAGTTCCTGAGCCGCTTTTTCTACAGCCTCTTTGCGCCTTCCGGTGATGATGACAGTTGCTCCTTCTGAAATAAGTTCTTTTGCTGCAGAGAATCCGATCCCGCTGTTTCCTCCTGTTACGACAGCCAGTTTGTTACTGAATTTTTTCATTGTAAATTTTTTTGTCAAAGTTATTTCAAAATGGTATACTTTTGTAACCAGTATCACAGAGTATATCGGTATCATTCATGATATCACTTAACTTTGCAACTATGGAAAGAAACCAAAACGAAGAACTAAGAGCGCTACAGGATACGCTTTATTTTATCGGTGGAAAATGGAGAATTCCTGTGATTAATTCTATCTGTAACGGAAACAGACGCTTCAGGGAAATTGAACGCAGTATTCCCGGAATTACCACCAGAATGCTTTCTAAAGAACTGAAAGATATGGAACTGAATAAACTGGTAAAACGTACCGTTTACCCGGAAACTCCTGTTTTAATAGAATACGAACCTACAGAATACTGCCGAACCTTTGGAAATATCATTCAGGAAATGATCAACTGGGGCAGGGAGCATAGGAGAGTGATTGTGGAAGATAGGTGAAAGGTGACAGAGGTTAGGTTACAGGGATTAGGAGCGAGCCGACCGTTGATGAATAAATATGTGCTCAATATTCCGCTCCTCTAGAAAGGTGGCAAAAATTCAAAGAATTTTGACGGGGTGGTTAAATAAAAAAAGCCCCTTAAAAAAGGAGCTTCTTATTTATATCAGAACGAAATTAGATTCCGTCAATGATTTCATTTAAAACAGTGCTAGGTCTCATGGCTGCGTACGTTTTATATGTATCAGTTTTGTAGTAACCTTCAATGTTCTGAGGTTTACCCTGAGCACCAATTAATTCAGCATTGATTACTTCTTCGTTTTCCTGCATTGCCTGTGCCACCGGAGCAAACTGGGCAGCAAGTTCAGCATCAGCAGTCTGGTTAGCTAAGGCTTCAGCCCAATACATTGCTAAATAGAAGTGAGAACCTCTGTTATCAATTTGACCTACTTTTCTTGCAGGAGATTTGTCTGTCGCTAAGAATTTAGCATTTGCTTCATCCAATGCATCAGCTAAAACCTGAGATTTTGTATTCCCCTGAGTTTGTGCCAAATGCTCTAAAGAAGCCTGAAGTGCTAAGAATTCACCCAAAGAATCCCATCTTAAATATCCTTCTTCTAAGAATTGCTCAACGTGTTTTGGAGCAGAACCTCCGGCACCTGTTTCGAATAAACCACCACCATTCATCAACGGAACAATAGAAAGCATTTTAGCAGAAGTACCAAGCTCAAGGATTGGGAAAAGGTCTGTTAAATAATCTCTCAATACGTTTCCTGAAACGGAGATGGTATCTTTACCTTCTCTTGCTCTCTTCAATGTTTCAGTCATGGCATCTTTTACATCAAGAATTCTGATATCAAGACCTGTTGTATCGTAATCAGCAAGGTATTTTTCTACTTTTTTGATGATTTCTCTGTCGTGAGCTCTTCCTTTGTCTAACCAGAAGATAGCAGGAGTATCAGATAATCTTGATCGGTTAACTGCTAATTTTACCCAGTCCTGAATAGGAGCATCTTTAGTCTGGCACATTCTGAAGATATCATCTTTTTCTACTTTCTGAGAAAGAAGAACGTTTCCGGCTTCGTCCTGAACTTCTACAGTTCCGTCAGCAGATAATTGGAAAGTCTTATCGTGAGAACCGTATTCTTCAGCTTTCTGAGCCATTAAACCTACGTTCGGAACAGATCCCATTGTGGTAGGGTCCAGTTTTCCGTGTGCTTTCATATCATCAATGACAGACTGATAGAAACCTGCATAAGAACGGTCTGGAATGATACAAACTGTATCCTCCTCATTTCCGTCTTTGTTCCACATTTTACCTCCTCCTCTTACAAGAGCAGCCATAGAGGCATCAACGATGATATCAGAAGGTACGTGAAAGTTGGTAATTCCTTTGTCAGAGTTTACCATTGCCACTCTTGGTCCTTCAGCCAGCGCTTTTTCGATATCAGCTTTAATGTCAGCTTCCTGAGCATTTCCTTTGATTTTTTCGAAAAGATCGGCAAGACCGTTATTTGGATTAATATCTAAAGATTTGAATGTCTCAGCATATTTAGTGAATACTTCTTTGAAGAAAGTCTCAACAATAGCCCCGAAAATAATCGGGTCAGAGATTTTCATCATAGTAGCTTTAAGGTGAGCAGAAAGAAGAACGTTTCTTTTTTTAGCTTCTTCGATAGCCTCCTGAACAAATGCTTTTAAAGCTTTTAAGTTCATTACAGAAGAATCAATTACCTCTCCAGCCTGAAGACCTGCGAAGTCTTTTAGTACAGATTCAGAACCGTCATTTCCTTTGAATACAATTCTGTATTTTGTAGCGTTTTCTACTGTTGTAGAAGTTTCTGTACCGTAGAAATCACCATTGTTCATGTGAGCTACGTCAGTTTTGCTGTCAGATGCCCAGTCACCCATTCTGTGAGGGTTTGCTTTAGCATAGTTTTTAACAGCTTTCGGAGCACGTCTGTCAGAGTTTCCTTCTCTTAATACAGGGTTTACAGCACTTCCCAATACTTTGGCATATTTAGCTTTGATCGCTTTTTCTTCGTCATTTTTAGGCTCTGCAGGATAGTTGGGAACTGCGAAACCTTTACCTTGCAATTCAGCGATTGCTGCATCCAATTGAGGCACAGAAGCAGAAATGTTAGGTAACTTAATGATGTTGGCTTCAGGTTTTGTTGCCAGTTCTCCAAGTTCTGCCAAAGCATCACCGATTTTCTGGTCGTCTTTCAAAAACTCAGGGAAGTTGGCCAGGATTCTACCTGCCAAAGAAATGTCCGGTACTGCGATTTCGATATCTGCTGATTTTGTGAAAGCTTTTACGATAGGTAAAAACGAGTGAGTAGCCAGCATTGGAGCTTCATCAGTAAGTGTGTAATAGATTTTTGATTTTTCTGACATTATACTGTTATTTTTTATTTGAAATTTTAAGTCCCACAAATTTAGTAAATATCATTGTTTTATTTGGGATATTTCCATAAAAAAAGAGACTATACCTCTTTAATTTTACATTGATGTAATTGTATGGCTTATAAACCAATTTCTGTTTGAAAAATGATTATTGGATAAAAGAAAAGGTATTTTGACTTTAAGATTAATTTAACCTTAATAAAACAGGAAAAATTTTCTTTTTTGATTACATTTGAAGAACTAAAAAATAAATATTATGTCAACGACAATTACTTTAAAAGGAAACGAAGTACACACAATAGGAACATTACCAGCTGTAGGAACCACTGTAAAAGATTTTGCACTGGTAGACTCAGGATTAAATGTAAAAACCCTTGAAACTTTTGCAGGAAAGAAAAAAGTATTCAATATTTTCCCTAGCATTGATACTCCTACCTGTGCAGCTTCTTCCAGAAAATTCAATGAAGAAGCTTCAAAACTTGATAATACAGTGATCATCAATGTTTCAAAAGACCTTCCGTTCGCATTGGGAAGATTCTGTGCAGCAGAAGGATTGAATAACGTAGAAACACTTTCCGATTTCAGAAGCAGCTTCGGAGATGATTATGAAGTAACCATTGCAGATTCTCCTATGAAGGGATTGTTAAGCCGTGCAGTGATTGTTACAGACGAAAACAACAAAGTAGTATATACGGAGCAGGTTCCGGAAATTGCCAACGAACCTAATTACGATGCAGCTCTTGCAGCATTGAAATAATAAAAATAATTTTTGTAGAAAAGCCTTGTGAATTTAATTTTTACAAGGCTTTTTTTGAATAAATAAAACAGCGCAAAAATGGTAAAAAGAATTGTAGCCAATATTAAAACAGATGATCTTTCTAAAGCAGAACAATTTTATCAGGACATTCTTGAGCTGGATATTCTGATGGATCACGGCTGGATTAAAACACTGGGAAATGATGAAGAGGCAAAGGTCCAGATCAGCTTTGCAGAACAGGGCGGAAATGGTACTGAAGTTCCGGACCTTTCCATTGAAGTGGATAACGTGGATGAAATCTATGATAAAATGAAAAAAGCCGGCTTTGAAATCATTTACGGACTTACTGATGAAGAATGGGGAGTCCGCAGGTTTTTCGTTAAAGATCCTTTTCAAAAGCTGATCAATATTCTGTCTCACCAATAAAAAAGTATCATGAAAGCAGATCGTATCATTCCTATCTTAAGAATTTTTGATTATCAGAAGACTAAAGAATTTTATGTAGACTGGCTGGGCTTCGAGATTGTCTGGGAGCACTATTTTGACGAAAATACTCCTGTTTATATGGAAGTAAAAAGAGAAAATATTATTTTCCATCTGAGCGAACATCATGGAGACGGAACACCCGGAACAAGGGTTGCCGTCTGGGGGGAAGGCGTTCCTCAATATCATAGAGAGTTAATTGACAAAAAGTATAAATATAACCGCCCCGGACTGGAAAAAACATTCTATGGCGCTGTATCCTTCACCGTAATTGATCCTTTCGGGAATAAAATTACATTTGAAGAAGAATATGATGAAGCAAAACATAAAGACCTTGAATTTTTCTCCATTCATTAATTTTAAAGCAGAATAAATCTTACCGAATGTTGATTACAGTCAATGAAAATCCGGAAAATTAAAGCTAATTTTGTAGAATGAAACGTTCAGGAACCGCAGATTTACCCCTTCACTATGGCAAAGTACCGCCATGGTTGTATGAACGTATGTCCGTGCTGGGGCTTTCCATTATCGAAGTAATTCTCATGGATTATGGTAAAGATGAGGTATTGCGAAGGCTGGCAGATCCGTTCTGGTTTCAGAGTTTTGGAGCTGTAATGGGAATGGACTGGCATTCTTCAGGAATTACCACTTCCGTAATGGGAGCATTGAAACGTTCTATTAATCCCAATTCACAATCTTTGGGGCTTTATATCTGTGGCGGAAAAGGAAAGTTTTCGAGAGAAACACCATCGGAACTGATTAAAATTGCAGATAAAACCGGATTGAACGGAACAGACCTGGTAAGAGCCAGCAAACTTTCTGCAAAAGTAGATAATACGGCCATCCAGGATGGTTACCAATTGTATCTTCATAATTTTATTCTCTCAGATAATGGAAATTGGAGTGTTATTCAGCAGGGAATGCATGAATCGGACGGAACAGCAAGACGGTATCACTGGCATTCCCAAAATCTTACCTCATTTGTGGAAAATCCTCATACGGGAATCAACGGAATTTCAAGAGGAAGAATACTGAATCTTACCGATGCAGAAGCTTCAGAAAACAGAAAAGGAATCCTGGATATTTCCCATACCGATTCAACAGAAGTAATGAAGGATTTTGCAAGATTGATTCTTCCTGCCCATCACGATGTTCAGGCTTCTGATGTAGACCTGAAGCGTTTGGGAGCACTTCTGTATGTAACCCGTGAGCAGCAGCCTCAGAATTTTGAGGATTTACTGATGCTGGAAGGTGTAGGTCCAAGAACCATGCAATCGTTGGCTCTGGTAAGTGAAGTGATTCACGGGGCGCCGTCAAGATTTGCAGATCCGGCAAGGTTTTCCTTTGCTCATGGAGGTAAAGACGGACATCCTTTCCCTGTTCCCATCAATACTTATGATGAAAGTATCAGCATTATCAGAAAAGGGATTGAAAAATCCAGACTGGGAAATTCTGATAAACTGAATTCCTTAAATAAGCTGCATCAGATCGTGACCAAGGCAGAAAAAGACTTCACCCCGGATTTTGACATTCAGCAGGTGATTGAAGAAGAAAGACAAAACTCCTGGCGTTTTGGCGGGAAAACGGTATTCGGTGATGCACAGAAACCAAACCCTCCCAAACCCATACAGCTTTCCCTGTTTTAAAAAAAAATTTCCTGTAAAAGCTTACAATTACTGTATCGGCAGATAGTCATTCCCAACCTCCGGAGTGGGGGGCGAAAATTCAAAGAATTTTTGACGGGGTGGTTAAAATAGTTTGTTTTTTAAATGTCTGTTTAAAAAATATTATCCTTACAAATATCTTTTATTTCAGATTGATATCTGCTTTTTTATAAAAGGTTTATATGCTTTGTTTAATATTTTTTCTTTTTAATTCAATTAAAAATTTTATTTTTAAAGACTTAAAAAAATTGACACCAAATGACCAATAAAGCCTTAGAAATCTGCTATGATTTTCCCTTCTTTTTCCGTGAAGAACTTGACGAAATATTTAAGGCTCATGAAAAAACATCTTTTCAGAAAGGAGATTTCATCCTTGAAGAAGGAAAAACAGCCAATGAATACTATATCCTTGAGAGTGGACTTGCCCGTTCATATGTCAATGACTTCAACGGAAATGAAGTAACCACCCATTTTTTTACGGAGAATGAAGTGATTATTGAGGTTTTGTCCATGTTTCAAAGAATACCTTCTCAGGAAAATATCGTTTGTATTACAGACTGTGAATGCTGGAAGCTGGATTATGACACCTTTCAGGAACTTTTCCATAAAATTCCAAACCTCAGAGAGTGGGGAAGATCATGGATGTCCCAGGAACTTTTTGCCTACAAACAAAGATCTGTAGAAATGTTTACCCTTTCGGCAACCAAAAGATACCTTAATCTTCTGGAGCAGAAATCCAAAGTCATCCAGTTTGCTCCTTTAAAACAGATTGCCTCCTATCTCGGAGTTACAGACACCTCTCTGAGCCGTATCCGTAAAGAAATCGTTTCCCATCCCAAGAAAATTTAAATCTTGCCCTATGACAAGTTGATTTTCATTGCACCTTGGTAATTTTGGATAACAGTTTAACACTAAAATTACAGAAAATGAAAGTCAATCAGATTTATGTGAACCTTCCGGTAAAAGATGTACAGAAAACAAAAGAATTCTGGACCAGAGTAGGTTTTTCAATTAATGAACAGTTCTCGGACGAGAAGGCAGCCTGTGTTGCTTTGAATGATACCATCTATGTTATGTTTCTGCAGGAAGATTATTTTATGTCTTTCACCAATAAGCCCGTTGCCAAAGAAAATACCAGCCAGGTTCTTGTGGCAGTAGGATTAAACAGTCGGGAAGAAGTAGATAAAGTAGTGAATACAGCCGTAGAAAACGGAGCATGGCAACATGAGGAACCTCAGGATTACGGATGGATGTATCAGAATTCCTTCTGGGATCCGGACGGGCACGGCTGGAATATCACTTTTGCTGATCTGTCTAAGATGCCAACAGCATAATTCAATCCGGATACAAAATAAATCTTGCCCTATGGCAAGCACTTTCTTAGTATATCCTGATAATTTTGAAGCATAATCACCACTAAATTTATAAAAATGAAAATCAATGAAATTTACGTCAACTTACCGATAAAAGACGTTCAAAAAACCAGAGAGTTCTGGACGAAGCTGGGGTTTTCTATCAATGAGCAGTTTTCAGATGAGAAGGCGATTTGTGTAATCATGAAAGAAAATCACATTTATGCAATGTTTCTCAAAGAAGAGTTCTTCCAAACCTTTACCAACAGGCCTTTTGCGAAAGGAGATACAACACAGGTACTTCTTGCCATAGGAGTCAATAGCCGTGATGAAGTGGATAACATGGTAAAAACAGCTGTAGAAAACGGAGGTTCAAAATACAGCGAGCCTATGGACCACGGATGGATGTACCAAAGCAGTTTTGCAGACCTTAACGGCCATCAGTGGGAAGTAATGCATGCAGATGTTTCTCAATTACCGTCCGAATAATTGCTGTCTTCCAAGATCAAATAACAGTCACATGGAAACACAATCAAACGATATAGAAATCATAAAAAATCAGGTAGTCAGTAACTATTACGTGATGACTATGAATATGGACGGTATTACCCATGAAGAATCGATGATTTTTCCCAATGGTGAAGCCAATTGTATGAACTGGATTCTTGGACATCTGATCTACATCAGAAACCCTTTACTGAATATTTTAGGAGAAGATTCTGTGTGGGATAATGAAAAATTTTCTTTCTACAACAGAGGCGAAATTGCTTTGGATCACAAAGATAAATTGATCAGTTTCGAAGAATTAAAATCTTATTTAAAACAATCTCAGGACAAACTGGAAGCAAAACTCAACACGCTTGAAGGTTTTAAACCTGAAACGGTTAAAGATATCTCAACCCTTAGTCTCCATGAAATTTACCACAGTGGGCAGTTGGGCTATCTCAGACGAATTTTAGGAAAACCAGGCGCAATAAAATAGATTTCTTGCTCTGCTCGGAATAAAATAAACAGCATTAAAATATTCATTAAAGAGCAAAATTTTATCGAAGATAAAATCTTTGCGCCCTAAAAACGCACAGTTTTTACAATACTTAGCGCCTTTGTGTTTATCCCAATTCTATAATTTCTAACTTCTAATATCAAATTAAAATGGACACCCCAAAATCAAAAAAAATAGAAGTCATTATTCCGGCTTACAGAATGCATTCTCAAAGCTTTATGAACGTTTTGGACGGCATTTCGGAAGAAGACGCTTTGAAAAGAATTGAAAATAAAACCAACCATATTGTATGGATGGCAGGAAACTTTATCAATATGCGCTACGGTTTGGGCGCTGTATTGGGAATTCAGGAACAGGATCCTTATAATGACCTGTTTTTTCAGGGAAAAGCACTCGATGAAAGTTTTAAATATCCGACTTTGGCTGAATTGAAGGAGAATTTCCATGCCATTTCTCCTAAGGTATACCAGAAACTGCATGAGGTGACCGACGAAGAACTTGACGAAATATTTGAAATAGGAATGAATATCCCTTTCATCAAAGAAACAAAGCTCAACTTTGCAGGCATGTGTATCGGTCGTGAAGATTACTTATGCGGACAGATAGGCTTAATGCGCAGGATATTAAATTATCCGGGAATGAAATATGATGTTGACGAAAACCTTACATATTAGCGATGAATCCAGTAGAAAAAGGGTATAAGAAGGTTAACGGAATCCAGTTATATTACGAAATCTATGGGGCAGGAAAACCTCTGGTTCTGATTCATGGCGGAGGATCTTCCATTTTGTATGATTTTAAAGAAGTTATTGCCAGACTGGAAGGCAAATTCAAGCTGATAGGAATCGATTTACAGAATCACGGGAGAAGCGAGCACCGCTATATTCCTGAAACCTTTGAGCAGGATGCTGACGATGTTGCAGGACTTCTGGCAGAACTGAATATTGGTAAAGCGTCATTCTGGGGATTCAGCAACGGAGGAAGTACCGTAATGCAGATTGCCCACCGCCATCCGGGAATCGTTGAAAAACTGGTTGTTGCCTCAGCTTTCTACAAAAGAAGCGGAATGATAGACGGTTTTTTTGAAGGAATGCAGGAAGCCACCTTTGACTCGATGCCGGAACCTCTTAAAATTAATTTTTTAAGCCTCAATCCTGATTTTTCAAAGCTTGAAAACCTTTTTGAGAAAGACTGTACAAGAATGCAGACTTTTCAGGACTGGAATGATGAGGTCTTGTCTTCCATACAATCACCCACATTATTCATCAGTGGTGATCAGGATGTCATGAAACCGGAACATGCTGCCGAAATGTGGCGGCTGGTTAAGGGTTCCCGTTTGATGATACTTCCTGCAACGCACGGTGTTTATATGATGCCGGATTTTGACGGAAGTATTGATACCAACTTAATAGACTTTACCGTAAGGGAAGTAGAAAAATTTTTAAACCATTAAGCATTTATATTCATATTAACTTAATTAATTCTTAATGGATCAACAGTAGAACCTATTTTTTATAATTATAACTTTAAAATTTAAAATCATGGCTAAATTAAATCCGTATCTGAATTTTGATGGAACAGCTGAAGAAGCGTTCAATTTTTACAAAACTGTTTTCGGTGGCGAATTCGTCGGGGAAATTCACAAAATGGGAAATGCTCCCGGTACCGAAAATCTTTCAGAAGAAGAAAAAAACAGAGTGATGCATATTGCCCTGCCTGTTGGAAATGATCTTTTAATGGCATCTGATATTGTACCCGGATTTGGGCAGACTCTTACTGTAGGAAACAACAATTACGTATCTATTTTCCCTGATTCCAAAAGTGAAGCCGACAGAATTTTTAAAGAACTTTCTGAAGGCGGAAATGTGGAAATGCCCATTGAAGATCAGTTTTGGGGAGACTATTTCGGATGCTTCCAGGACAAATATGGTGTTCATTGGATGGTGAACTATAATGAAGAATACGCAAAATAGTACTATATTTAACTCATTATAAAAGAGGTGCCCGCTTTATGGGCAGCTCTTTGTTTAAACTTTAAAAAATCAGAACTATGGATCCAATTAAAATAGACATTACAATTTTAGCACCGGTTGAAAAGGTTTGGACTTACTTTAATGAACCCAAACATATCACGAAATGGAATTTCGCCCATGAAAGCTGGCACTGTCCTAGTTCTGAAAATAATCTTGAGGTAGGAGGTAAATTCAGAAACAGGATGGAGGCTAAAGATAAAAGCTTCGGGTTTGATTTTGAAGGGGTATATGATGAAATTATACCTCACCAGGTGATCAGATATCATATGGAAGACGGCCGGAATGTGGAAGTTATTTTCGATAAAATAGATGACAACACAACGAAAGTGATTGAAATTTTCGATCCGGAAAAACAAAATTCTGTGGAAATGCAAAGAGATGGCTGGTATGCTATCTTGAATAATTTCCACAAGTATGTTGAGAATCATTAACAATATTTTTTGTAGCCATGATCAATTTAGTTATCATGTCAAAGAGTTTAAATTCAATGTATGCTTTTAATTATGATTCCAAAGAAGAATTTCTTCACGGGGTTATAGCAATACCGGCAAGAAAGGCTCTGGAAAAAGAAAAAATAAATTCTTTGGAAAAACTGTCAGATTATTCCGAAAAAGAAATCATGCAGCTTCATGGTTTCGGAAAAAATACGATGCTTAAACTGAAGAATTATATGAAAGAGCATCAGGTATGTTTTAAAGAGGCATAATAAGTATTCAACCTGGCATTTCTAAGGTGTCATTGCAGATAAGAAATCACTTTCAGATGCAAAGACATCATATTTCTTTGCTGTTATTTATGGTAAAACTTTTCACAGCATTTTATTCGTTTTGAAACGGAATGATCCATAAGACAAAAATAAAAATACATCTATCAACCCATTTAAATATAAAGTTATGAACAACGATATTTTCCCATGTCTCTGGTATGACGGCGACGCCAAACAATCTGCAGAATTTTACTGTAATGTTTTTGAAGGAGAGATCACAGCAGATACTCCTGTTGTAATGAACATTGACCTGTTCGGACAAAGACTGATGCTGTTGAATGGTGGTCCGCATTTTAAAAAAAATCCTTCCATTTCTTTTATGGTAATCTGTGAGACGGAAGACGAAGTTCAAAAATACTGGGACAGGTTATTGGATGGCGGAATAGCCCTCATGGAACTGGGGTCTTACTCATGGAGCCCGAAATACGGATGGGTTCAGGATAAATACGGAGTAACATGGCAGTTATTCCTGGGAGAAAAAGCAAGCGACCAGAAAATAATTCCTACTTTGATGTTTATCCATGCAAACAATGGAAAAGCTAAAGAAGCGATGGAGCTTTATACGAAGACATTTCCCAACTCAAACATAGGAAACATATTAGCGTATGGAGCAGGAAGTGAGGGACATGACATTCCGGAACCGGCAGAAAATGTTCAGCATGCTCATTTTGTCATTGATAACTACAACTTATTCTGCATGGATAATTCCTATGATCATCCGTTTGATTTCAATGAAGGAATATCATTGGTGGTGATGACAGATGACCAACAGCAAACCGATCATTACTGGAATACACTGACGGCGGACGGAGGAAGAGAAAGTATGTGCGGCTGGCTGAAAGATAAATATGGCCTGAGCTGGCAGATTGTCCCTAAAAAACTCATTCAGCTGATGAACGATTCCGATCAGGAAAAAGCCTATAAAGTAGTTCAGGCTATGATGAAAATGCAGAAAATCATCATTCAGGATCTGGAAGATGCCTATAACTCTTAATGATTTCGGCGTATTGTTTGATGTGGTTTAGAGAAAAAAGATTTGCATATGAAAACACAGAACAAATCAGACTCTAAGTCAAAGGTCCCTAAAGAAGGGCTGTTTCCGGAAATTATCCGGAATGATTATCAGGGAAGCCGGAAGCTGCAAGGGAAAAAAGCAGTGATTTCCGGGGGAGACAGTGGCATAGGACAGGCTGTAGCCGTTCATTTTGCAAGAGAAGGAGCAGATGTTGCCATTATCTATAAAGAAAGTGACGACGATGCCAGAGAAACTCAGAAACTGGTTGAAAAAGAAGGGCAGAAGTGTATCCTGATCAAAGGAGATCTCACCAGGAAAACATTCAGAACAAAGTGCGCAGACAAAATTAAAGCAGAGTGGAAGAGCCTTGATATTCTGATCAACAACGCCGGAATACATACCTCGAAAACAAGTTTGGAAAAGATTTCTGATGAGCAGATTCAGGAAACGTTTGAGACCAATATCATTTCCATGATTTCGTTCACCAGAAATTTTCTTCCATTGATAGGAAAAGGAGGACGTATCATCTGTACAACCTCTGTCACAGCATACCGTGGAAGTGATCATCTGATAGATTATGCGGCTACAAAAGGAGCTGTTTTGTCTTTTATCCGGTCTCTGGCAGATAACCTCGCAGAAAAAGAAATTCTGGTGAACGGAATTGCACCCGGACCTATCTGGACCCCACTGGTGAAAGAAGCGTTTGATGACCTTGACTCATTTGGAAAAGATACTCCGCTGAAACGTGCGGGACAGCCTTCTGAAGTAGCACCAGCTTATGTTTTTCTTGCTTCAAAAGATGCAAGTTATATCACCGGGGAAATCATTCATATTAACGGCGGTGATTTTGTCGGAGGATAAGATAGAAGCCGGAGGCTGGAAGTTAGAAGTTAGAAGTTAGAAGTGATTGATCAGTAATTTCATTCACCCTCAAACTCTCTCACTCTCAAACCCTCCAACCCTCCAACCCTCCAACCCTCCAACCCATTACCACCACTTAATACTTAAAAAATGGAAAAATTATCATACGAAATAGAAATCAATGCCGAACCTGAAAAAGTATGGAGTGTCCTCTGGGGTGATATTACCTACAGGCAATGGACATCAGCTTTTACAGACGGTTCTTTTTATGAAGGAACGTTGGAAGAAAATAATATTGTTAAATTTCTTGACCCAAAAAACAACGGAATGTACAGCAGGGTAGAAAAAGTAATTCCTAACGAGGAAATAACATTTCTGCATCTGGGTGAGATTTACGATGGTATTGAAGTTCCTCAGGACTGGGGTGAGGCTACAGAAGCTTACTTCCTGAAGGAAAACGAAGAAGGAACTTTGCTGAGGACTGAGATTCAGACTCCTGCAGAATTTAAAGAATTTTTTGAGGAGAAATTTCCAAAAGCCATGTCACTTGTGAAACACCTTTCGGAAAATCAACTGTAGGAGCCGCCAAATAATACAAATCATAAAAATTAAAATATGGAAATTTTATCATACGAAACAGTAATTGATGCTCCCATGCAGAAAGTCTGGGATATTCTCTGGAGCCCTGAAACATATAGCGAATGGACCCGTTACTTTGCAGAAGGATCCGTCATGAAATCCGATTGGAAGGTAGGCGGAAAAACTTACTTCGTTAATGCCAGTGGAGAAGGCATGGTTTCTACCATAGACAGTCTTGATGAACCGAGACAGGTTGTATTCAAACATCTGGGAATGATAGATAAGGAAGGTCATGAAGATATACATAGCAAAGAAGTAATGGAATGGAGCGGCAGTTTTGAGAAATATTTCCTGATCGACTTCGATGGGAAAACAAAACTTCATACAGAGGTTCAGGTTGAAAAAGAATGGCAGGATCATCTCAATACAGGATTTACAAAAGGGCTCATGATTGTAAAAAGCCTTGCAGAAGGAGTTAGCCTTGATTCAGTATAATATAATTCAACGTTTAGAGTTCAAGGTCTCAAGTTTAAAACTGATACCTGAGCCTAATCCCTGTAACCTGCAACCTATTATCAACTATGAAACTACTTGTCATACTTTTGGGAACATGTATTCTGGCTTTGCTGGCAACTTTTCTTTTTCATGGGAAACCGGATTTAATATTTTCGGGAAACCTGGGAATGACTGTTTTTATCATCTTTACAGGCTTTTCGCATTTTAAATTCCAAAAAGGAATGGCGATGATGATCCCTGATTTTATTCCCGGAAAACTGTTTTGGGTCTATTTTACAGGGGTACTGGAAATTGCGGCAGGGATTGGCCTCATGATTCCGTCCATCCGTGAAACTACAGCTGTTTTACTGATCATTTTTTATGTATTGGTTTTTATTGCCAACATCAATTCCTCCAGGAAAAAGATCAATATTTTTAAAGCAGATTATACAGGTCCCGGGATGAAATACCTTTATTATCAAAGGATCCCCATGCAGATTATTTTAATTGCCTGGACGTGGTATTTCGGAATTTATTTACACTAAAAAAGACAGTCGGGAAAGGCTGTCTTTTTTCATATTCATAATGTTTTTTTAATTAAGTGATAGAAAATTGTAACATTTTATAGGGTTAATGTGTCTTATTGTATAAATGCACTTGATTTTATTATTTTAAAAAGGTGCTTTCAATAACTTTTAACCCTTAAAATATAAGTTATGAATCTACTGAATCCCAAAATTTTCGGTACAGCCTATATTGTACTGTCTACTATTATGATCAACGCACAAAGTTCTACTGCCAAACTGCCGGGAGATCCTACTTTGCCATCTTCCAAAGCCAATCTTGAAAAGCTTATTTCTTACGACAAGGGAAACTTTAAATACAAAGTTGAAGATTATTTTGCAAGACCAAAAGCTTCAGCATTTAAAATCTCTCCTGACGGAAAGTACCTTTCTTATAAAGAAAAAGATCAGGATAAAAAGAATCACGTCTATGTTAAAGATCTTGGTACCGGGAAAATTACCAAAGCTATTGTTGAGAAAGATGACCTCATAAGAGGTTACGGATGGCTGAACAAAAAACGTCTTTTCTATACACAGGATAGAGGAGGAAATGAAAATATTCACCTTTACGCTACAGATATAGATGGAGGCAATCAGAAAGATCTGACACCGTTTGATGGCGTAAAAGTACAGTCAATTATTCCGATAAAGGATACGGATTTCGTTGTGGTGACCATGAATAAAAACAACAAACAGATCTTTGAACCATTTAAAATCAATTTCGTTACCGGAGAAATGACCCAGCTGTATGAAAATAAAGATGTCAACAGCCCTATTGATGATTACCTTTTTGATAAAGACGGAAATCTGAGAGGATACAGCGTTCTTGAAAACGGATTAACGACAAAAACCTATTATAAAGACCTGCAGACTGACAAATTTAATCTGATCAAATCTGCAGACTGGTCTGATACCTTCAGTATTATTGAATTTAATGAAAATTCTAAAAACAAAGATGAAGCCTATGTAGTAACCAATCTGGATAGCGATAAAGCGAGGATTGTACTGTATGATCTTAAGAAAAATGCTGTGATTAAAGAAATTTATTCCAATCCGGTATATGATGTAAGCTCAATAAGTACTGCAGGTAAAAACAGAAACTATGAGCTTGATTACATCAGCTATGAAGGAACCAAAGGAGAAACGGTTCCAGTAAGTAAATTTTATAAGGAAATACATGATAAATTAAAAGCTCAGTTTGGAGACAAAGAATTTGGAATTGTTTCTTCTGATGATAATAATGATAAACTTCTGGTTATTGTAGGAAGTGATAAGCTCTATGGAACTTATTATGAATATGATACCAAGACCAAGCAAACCAAACTTCTGTATAACCTGATGCCACAGCTGAAGGAAGAAGATATGGCCGAGATGAGACCTATCGAATTTAAAAGCAGAGACGGATTAACAATCCATGGATATATTACATTACCTAAAGCAGCACTGGAAGGTAAAAAAGTTCCCTTGATTGTAAATCCTCACGGTGGCCCTCAGGGAATCAGAGACAGCTGGGGATTCAATCCGGAAGCACAGCTTTTTGCAAGCCGTGGATATGCTACGCTTCAGGTGAACTTCAGAATTTCCGGAGGATACGGAAAATCATTCCAGAAAGCCGGTTACAAACAGATCGGAAGAAAAGCAATGGATGATGTGGAAGACGGAGTAAAATATGCCATTGAACAGGGATGGGTAGATAAGGATAAAGTAGCCATTTACGGAGGAAGCCATGGTGGATATGCAACATTGATGGGACTGATTAAAACTCCGGATTTATATGCTTGTGGAGTAGATTATGTAGGCGTATCCAACATCTTTACTTTCTTTGATTCTTTCCCTGAATACTGGAAACCTTATAAAGAAATGGTAAAACAGATCTGGTATGACCTTGACAATCCCGAGGAAGCAAAAATTGCTAAGGAAGTTTCCCCGGTTTACCAGATTGATAAGATCAAAAAGCCTTTATTTGTAGTTCAGGGAGCTAATGATCCAAGGGTTAATATCAATGAATCTGATCAGATTGTAAAAGCGACGCGTGCCAAAGGATTTGAAGTTCCTTATCTGGTAAAATATGATGAAGGACACGGATTTGGAAAAGAGCCTAACAGGATTGAACTTTATAAGTCAATGTTAGGATTCTTTGCTGAAAATTTTAATAAGTAACCTATAATTTTATAATGTTTGAAACGGAAGGCTCAGGTCTTCCGTTTCTTTTTGTTATTATGACTAGGTGGGTGTTTAGATTCCTACGGAATGACAAGCTGTATGGATCAACTATCATTACAATTGTGTCATTCCGTAGGAATCTCAAATGACGTCAGAAATTGAGAATGGATAAAAAATCTTTATCATTCATCAATTACCAATTATCACTCATCAGCTTAGCCCCGATAGAAGCGGTTACCCCGGAACATGAATGGGAGAGTCTGAGGGCAGGAGTGTGGGATGTTCTGGCGTGAGGAGTATGAGCGGATAGCGGGAAAAAGCTCCCTCAAATATAAGTAATGAGTAATGAGTAATGAGTAATGAGTAATGAGTAATCCGGGGATAATTGAGAAGATAAAAAACCGATGGATAAAAGAAAAACTGAATTGTAAGAAAAATATTTTAAATTTATTAAAGTAAAACCAAAAGGCTAACCGTCATATCAGTATGGAGGTTGTCGAAAAAATAACAATGCCACAGAAGGAGAAAGAAAGCATCATCTCACAGACCGTTTCCAACTACGGAGGGAAGCTGATGTCCTATATTCGTCCCAAAGTGAAAAACACGGAGGATGCGGAAGATATTCTGCAGGAAGTGTGGTATCAGTTCAGTAGCCTTACGAATCTTTCTGAGATCGTAAACGTTGGAGGCTGGCTGTACAGGGTGACGGCAAATAAAATTACCGACCGTTACCGTAAAAAGAAAACAGAAAATCTTGAAGATTTCGTATATGAAGACGAAGACGGTGAGTTCTCTATCAAAGATATCCTTTTGATGGACGAAAGCGCAGGCCCTGAAGTAAAGATGTTTCAGGATGAAATCTGGAAAAAACTGTTTGAGGCGCTTGATGAACTTCCCGAAAAACAAAGGCTGGTCTACGTAGAAAATGAACTGAACGACAAAACCCTCCAGGAGATCGCCGATGAACAGGGAGAAAACATCAAAACCATCATCAGCAGAAAAAACTATGCTGTGAAGCACTTAAGAAACAGATTGAGAAAATTATACGAAGATTTAAAAAGTTAGAAAAAGAAATTATGAATCATAAACACAAAAAGGGTTGGATTTTTTTATTGTTATGCCCGCCATTAATTTTAGCTGCCGTTACATGGATTGTAATGATGCTTTGGAACTGTCTTCTTCCTGAGATTTTAGGAGTGAAAACAATTACTTTCTGGCAGGCAATGGGAATACTGATCTTAAGCAAAATTCTTTTCGGAGGTTTTCATTTCGGTAAAGGAATGAGAGATTTCAAGGAAAGAAAAATGAGAGAAAAAATGGCAGGTTTGTCTCCTGAGGAAAGAGAGAAATTCAAGGAAGTCTGGAGAAACAAATGCTCCGGAGGATTCTTCAACAGAAATAACGAATAATTTAAAAATTTGAAAGAAGTAGTAAAGTAAAATTAAAATTCATTCGTCTCTATAAAAAACAAGAAGTAGTAAAATTTAAAATTTTGAAAAAATGAAAAATTCAGCATTAAAAGGAGCTCTTGGAGCACTAGCCGTTGTGGGTGTAGTCTTAATTGCTAAAAAAGCCGCACAAAGAAAAAGATTTATTAAAGGTATTTTTGACGAATACGGAATCAAAGAAAAATCCCCTTTCGGACTGGCAGATAAGATCAGAGAAATGAATGATGAGGATTATCAGGAACTGAAAGGAAAGTTCAAAAAGGAATTCGGTTCAAGATGCTGCAAAAAGGATAATACCTGCGAAGCATAATCCATAAGAACTAAATTGAAATTGTTTAATTCCGGCGCGGGAAGCTTTGCTTCCCGCGCCGGAATTTTTTTATTTAAACACTTTATATAAACCTTTTTAACGCTACATTTGTATTATAAAAAGTTCGGTTATCATGAAGCTCAGGGATATTTATATTGCATTACTGTCTGTTTTCTCAATCATCATCTATGGACAGAATTCTCAGCAAAAACACTATATTTTCTTTCTGCATAATAAATTTCTGGAAGACCATTCTTTGGAGGAAAAGCATCCAAAATACGGAGTGGCAGAATATGAAGCAATACTTCATCAACTAAAGGAGAACAATACGGTTGTGATTTCTGAAAAAAGAAAAGCAGATACAGATCCTATAGTGTATGCAGGAAAGGTGAAAAAACAGATTGACAGTCTTATGAAAAAAGGAGTCCCTGCTGGAAATATTGCAGTAATAGGAACTTCCCAGGGAGGATATATTGCACAATATGTTTCTTACTATGAGAAGAATCCGCAATTAAAATTTGTGATTATTGGAGCCAGTTTTAAAGATGATTCTCTAGAAAAAGATAAAAATTTCAGATTATATGGAAGAATACTTTCCATCACTGAAAAATCTGATGACGGCCATGTTCTGATGTCGCATGAACAGAGGTTCATCAGGTCTCACATTAAAGATTTTAAGGAAATAGAACTTAATACGGGACTTAATCATGGTTTCCTTTTCAAAGCACTTAATGACTGGATTGCTCCGGCTAAGGATTGGGTTTATCGTAAATAATTACGGTCGGTCTATGACCCTTCGGTTCTTATGGTTGAAGTTACTACGAAATGATCTGGGTAATCTGCGGGAAATACCTTTAATATGAAGTTGAAATTCCTTGCTTTGCTCGGAATGACAAACTCGCCGTTGAAATTTTATCGGAGATAAAATCTTTGCGCTTAAAAAAAATATACAGATTGTTGTGAAAAACTTTGCGGCTTTGCGTTTTTCAACCAATGGATTACGAGCTATATTGAGATTGCTTCACCTTCGGTTCGCAATGACTTTCTGGTTCATACTTTCAACAAAATTTTACCGTAAACATCAAACGCAAAGAAAAATAAATCCTTATTTTTGTATTGCTCAATGAAAGATTACTATTATTTTCTCGGTATATCACAGGATGCTTCAGAAGAAGACGTCAAAAAAGCTTATCGGAAATTATCTTTAAAATACCATCCGGATAAAAATGATAACGATGACTTTTTTGCTGACCGTTTCCGTGAGATTCAGGAGGCTTATGAGACTTTGAGTGATCCGACGAGAAGACGTACATATGACCAGAATCTGGAAAGCCATCAGCGAAGTTTCAGGTATAATATTCCTCCTGCGATCAAAACGTTTACAGCGAATAAAATTCATGCAAAAAAAGGAGAGGAGATTATCATCAACTGGCAGACGAATAATGCCGATGTGGTGAAGGTATTGCCTTTCGGGTTAGAAAAGCCTTATGGAGAGAGGATCTTTAAGATCACAGAATTTAAAGACGGAAAATTCCAGCTTTTGCTTCATGCAACAAATTCTCTTTTGCACAAAACGGTTGTTCAGGGAATCACCATCACGGAAGTTTTTGAGAATGATGCTGAAAAGTTCAAAAATTCGGTGGAAGAAATGTTTAAGCCACAACCTGTAACCAGAATTAACAAATCCGGCCAGCCTAAAATTATGATGCTGATCTGGGGAATTATTATCCTTGCGATTGCAATCTATATATTGATAAAAAACTTTGACTAGCTTAAGCCATTTTTTTTCTTCCCGGGCATTTTTTACATCTTTTACCCTTCTTGAATTTTTTGCAACATGATTTCTTTTCACAGAACATCTCTTCGTTATTGAAAGAGTAAGGTGCCAAAGGCGGAACTTTAAATGGGACTATCATATTCATGATGCAAATATATTAATTTAGAATAAATATAATTAATAAATTTTCATAAAAAATTGCAGGCCTGAAAATTAGACCTGCAATTGGGGCTTTATTTAAATGAAAATGAAGTCGAAAACTGAAGCCTGAAAGCATCACTTCTCATTCCTTCAAAATTTTCTGCACTTGCGTAATTGCCTTCCATACCCATTCTCAGGTTTCTATAGGGATGATAAATAAGATTGATTGCTGCATTCTGAAAACGTTTCATAAGACTAGTCTCAATTGCGGAGCTGGAACCAACCTGTGAATAACTGTAATAAACTGTCGAGCTCCATTTAGAAGACCACCAATGTCCGTAAATTCCTAAAATATTGAACAGACTTAGCATTTCTGCTGTATTTTTTTGAGGATCAAAGACGGCATCATAGCCTTCTCCGCTTAAAACAATATTATTTCTTGCCATTCCTTTTCCGTATGAGGCCTGAAATCTGAAATCATCAAGATTTGTTATATGCTTTCTGAATGAAATCATACCTCCAAATCCTATCTTAGTATACTCATTTTCCTGATTTTCATAATTAACAGGAGAGAGCGTAGCTCCAATTTTAGCATAATCTCTGGCATTTCCATAGCGATACATACCCGTTACAACTGGAATCAGGCTTTTCTTTTTCCATTCCGGATGGTTCTTCGGTACAGTCATACTTACTTTACCAGGATCTTCCAATGAGAAGGATAGGGACTCTTTATCAGAAAGTTTTTCAGTATAACGTAGCTGTATAGATCGCAGAAACATCGCTCCGTTGGCTCCGTTAAAATCAAAAATATTGGGGAAAATCCTGATATCTGTGAAATTACTCCAGGTTTGCCCAATCAGCCATTTTTTCCATTGAAGATAACCATGCCTTAATCTTGGCGTAGTAGTCCCGTTAGGTCCGTAAAAGTCTATTTCTATATAAGCATTAACCGGAGAATCTCCGTTTTTATCTGTCTGTTTTAGCCCTAGCCCTATCTGTGATTGTCTTACACTGAAGTAACTTGACATTGAATTTTGTTGTGGAATTATAATAGAAGGAGCTACAATTCCGTCCTTAGCTCCAAATTTCTGAAAATCAAGCATAGCGTCTGCATGTACAAATCCTTTTAAATAAGCAGACCATTTCCTGCCTGAAGAATCTGGTTCTGTATCGGCAAGAGTTATTTGTGCATGGGCTTTAGTCTGAAATAATATTAAAGTCATAGTAGTGAACGCCGGCATAAAATGCCTGCTCAATCTTTTTTTCATCATTTGTGTTGTTAATAATGGATTACCCTTTATTTACTCACGTAAATTGAATTTATCCGTTAATATTTAAAGTTACACTGCTTAGGACAGTTTTTTGTGTTTCATTAATATACTTGATGCGAATGTACAAATGCTTCTGGAAATGGTGTAAGTGAAAAATTTAAGGTTTTTAATAGGTTTATAGAAGATAAAAGCTAAAAAAAAGAAGCGAAAATGAAAGGAATATTCTTTAAAATTTAATTTTTCTAAAATATAATTCATTAAACAGTGAAATAATAAATTTTATTTTTTAACATTTAAAAAAGATTTTATGCCTCAATTTTAAGAATTTTTAAGAAAATGACTGCCTATTTTCCATGTTGTGAAATCGCTTAAAAAATCGTAATTTTACGAATCTTTTTTACAAACAAAATCTAATAAATAAAAATGAATACAGAACAGTTTGTGAGCCGTCACATTTCCCTTAATGAAGCCGATAAACAGGCGATGTTGGAAAAACTTGGCGTTTCAAGTATCGAAGAGTTAATTTCTCAGACAATCCCTTCTTCAATCCGATTAGAGAAAGATCTTGAGATCTCGGAACCACTTTCTGAATACCAAATGTTGAACCATTCAAAAGAATTGGCATCTAAAAATACAGATTATACAAGTTATATCGGATTTGGATACCACAATACACTTTTGCCTTCAGCAATCCAGAGAAATATTTTTGAAAACCCTAGCTGGTATACGGCTTATACTCCGTATCAGGCAGAAATTGCACAGGGAAGACTGGAAGCTCTTCTTAATTTCCAGACTGTAGTATGTGACCTTACAGGTTTTGCACTGGCAAACGCATCTTTATTGGATGAATCTACTGCTGCTGCTGAAGCGATGCACATGTTCTTCAATAACAGGTCTAAAGACCAGAAAAAAGCGGGGGCTAACAAGTTCTTTGTTTCTGATCTTGTTCTACCTCAGACTGTTTCTGTATTAAAAACAAAAGCTGAAGGATTAGAAATTGAAATCGTAATTGGAGATCATAAAACACATCAGTTTGATGATTCTTACTATGGTGTTTTATTACAATATCCTGGTAAAAACGGAATCGTTTTAGATTATACTGAAGATATCGTAGAATATAAAAAACTTGACCTTCAGGTAGCAGTAGCTTGTGATCCTCTTGCTTTGGTTAAGTTAAAGTCTCCTGCCGAAATGGGAGCTGACTGTGCGGTAGGAACTACACAGAGATTTGGTATTCCATTAGGATACGGAGGTCCTCACGCAGCGTTCTTTGCTTGTAGAGAAGATTATAAAAGAGATATCCCGGGAAGAATCATTGGAGTTTCTCAGGACATGTATGGAAAACGTGCATTAAGAATGGCGTTACAGACAAGAGAACAACACATCAAAAGAGAGAAAGCGACTTCAAACATCTGTACAGCTCAGGTTCTTTTGGCGGTAATGGCAGGAATGTATGCTGTTTATCACGGTCCGAAAGGGTTAAACTATATCGCTGATCAGATCCACTTTAAAGCAAATGCTTTGAAAGGAGGTCTTAAAGCATTAGGATATCAGGTAGTAGAAGAGCCAATCTTCGATACGGTGAAAATCACGATGCCTGAAGAAGAGAAAGCTAAATTAGTAAGACTGATGCTGGATCACAGACTTAACCTTAACTATTTCACAGAAGGTGTTGTAAGTATTGCGATTAATGAAAGTACAACATTAGAGAAATTAAACTATCTGATGGCCTCTTTTGCTCAGTTTAAAGACAAGCAGACTTTCAAATTAGAAATCAAAGAAGGATACAGCATTCCTGAAGAAAACTTAAGAAAAGACGAGATTCTTACAGAAGAAGTATTCAATAAATACCATACGGAAACAGAATTGATGCGTTACATCAAGCGTCTTGAGAGAAAAGATTTATCATTAACACATTCAATGATTTCTTTAGGATCTTGTACCATGAAACTGAACGCAGCCACTCAGATGTTACCGCTTTCATGGGAAAACTGGGGAGCAGTTCACCCATTCGTACCTGTAAACCAGGCTGAAGGATACCAGGAAATGATCCGTGAGTTAGAGAAAGACCTGGCAGAAATTACAGGTTTTGCAGGAACTTCTCTTCAGCCAAACTCCGGAGCTCAGGGAGAATATGCAGGATTAATGGTGATCAGACAATATCATATCTCAAGAGGTGATCACCACAGAAATGTAGTGTTGATTCCTCAGTCTGCACACGGTACCAACCCGGCTTCTGCTGCTATGGCAGGAATGAAAATCGTAGTTGTGAAAAACCTTGAAAACGGGGAAATCGACTTCGAAGATCTTAAAGCTAAAACAGAACTTCATTCAGCCAACTTATCAGCTGTAATGATTACTTATCCTTCAACTTACGGTTTCTTTGATGCCAACATTAAAGAAATTACCAACCTTATCCACGAGCACGGAGGACAGGTATATATGGATGGTGCGAACATGAATGCTCAGGTAGGATTTACAAGTCCTGGAAACATCGGAGCGGACGTTTGCCACCTTAACCTTCACAAGACTTTTGCAATTCCTCACGGAGGTGGAGGTCCTGGAGTAGGTCCTATCTGTGTTGCTAAACACTTAGTACCTTTCCTTCCTTCCAACGCGAATATCAGAATCGGTTCCAAAGAAGCAATCGACGGTATTTCTGCAGCACCTTACGGTTCAGGATTGATCCTTAACATTTCTTATGCTTACATCAAAATGTTAGGAACTGAAGGTCTTAAAAAGGCTACAGGACATGCTATCCTTAACGCTAACTATCTGAAAGAAGTGTTAGCAGAGCATTTCCCGATTTTATATTCAAACGAAAACGGAAGAGTAGCTCACGAATGTATCGTAGATTTCCGTCAGTTCAAGTCTTTAGGAATTGAAGTGGCAGATGTGGCGAAGAGATTAATGGATTATGGTTTCCATGCTCCTACTGTTTCTTTCCCGGTTGCTGGTACATTAATGATTGAGCCTACAGAATCTGAAAGTAAGGCTGAAATCGATCGTTTTGCAGAAGCATTGATCTCCATCAAAAAAGAAATTGATGAAATTGCTAATGGAGAAGCAGATGCAACAAACAACGTATTGAAAAATGCTCCTCACACAGAACAACTGGTGATCTCAGATTCATGGGATAAACCATACAGCAGAGAAAAGGCAGCTTATCCGTTAGAGTGGGTAAGAGACCACAAATTCTTCGCTTCTGTATCAAGAGTAGATGAAGCTTACGGAGACAGAAACTTAGTTTGTACTTGTGAGCCAATTGAAGCTTATATGTAATCTCAGTTTTTAACTATAAAAAAATCCCTTTCAGTAATGAGAGGGATTTTTGTTTTTATAGTCATTGCGAGCGCAGCAATCTCTTTAACGCAAATGTCGCAAGGATTTTTTGACAACTAATTGTTTCAATGTTCGCAAAGGCGTTCCACTCAGCAAAGCTTAAACGATGTGTTTTTTCGGCAAATGGCGAGACTTGTATGGTCATTGTCATTGCGAGCGCAGCGAAGCAATCTCAATACAGCAATGATTTTTTATTTCCAGCTACGCAAAGTCTCCTGACTTTGAGTAAATCATTCATCATTATAATTGCTATATTTCCAAAATTCAGAACTTCTATTTACATTAATCACAGGATTTTCCGCAATTTCAATTGAATTGATTATTCCTGTGCCATTAGAATAATTAGTTGCTGAAGAATAAACGTAGTGAGTTGCTTTTGATACAATCCCTGCACGAACCGGGTTCAGATGTATATAGTTTAATTTATCCCATAGAAACTTTAAGCTGAAAATTTCTTCAGCATGATTTCCATATTGCCAAACCTGAAAATTTTTATTTCTTGAATGAGTTTCAGTAGCTTTAGCCAATCGTTCTAAAATCCAGTCTTTTCGGCTTTCAGGTTCTGTCCTCCAGCTACGCAAAGTCTCCTGACTTTGAGTAAATCATTCATCATTATAATTGTTATATTTCCAAAATTCAGAACTTCTATTTACATTAATCACAGGATTTTCCGCAATTTCAATTGAATTGATTATTCCTGTGCCATTAGAATAATTAGTTGCTGAAGAATAAACGTAGTGATTTGCTTTTGATACAATCCCTGCACGAACCGGGTTCAGATGTATATAGTTTAATTTATCCCATAGAAACTTTAAGCTGAAAATTTCTTCAGCATGATTTCCATATTGCCAAACCTGAAAATTTTTATTTCTTGAATGAGTTTCAGTAGCTTTAGCCAATCGTTCTAAAATCCAGTCTTTTCGGCTTTCAGGTTCTGTCTGCATTTTGTCTAATATTTGTTTCGCTGTAAATTTTTTAAAATCCCTGATTAGATCTGAGAGTTTTCCATCCCTTGACTGTACAATAAAATGTAAATGGTTACTCATGATGACATAACCATATAGAATCATTCCTTTATTTTTGATACAGAATTCTAAGCATTCTATAATGCTATCCCGATATGTTTTCCGGGTAAAAATATCTATCCATTCAATAATCGTGCAAGTTAAGAAATGAGGTCTATCCTGATCTCTGATAACATATCCTTCTTTCATATTTGGTTTTTATCAAAGATAATTAATAGAGTTGTAAATTATATAATTTTTAAGGTTTGATGTTCCTCAAAGTCAGGAGACTCCAGCTACGCAAAGTCTCCTGACTTTGAGTAAATCATTCATCATTATAATTGTTATATTTCCAAAATTCAGAACTTCTATTTACATTAATCACAGGATTTTCCGCAATTTCAATTGAATTGATTATTCCTGTGCCATTAGAATAATTAGTTGCTGAAGAATAAACGTAGTGATTTGCTTTTGATACAATCCCTGCACGAACCGGGTTCAGATGTATATAGTTTAATTTATCCCATAGAAACTTTAAGCTGAAAATTTCTTCAGCATGATTTCCATATTGCCAAACCTGAAAATTTTTATTTCTTGAATGAGTTTCAGTAGCTTTAGCCAATCGTTCTAAAATCCAGTCTTTTCGGCTTTCAGGTTCTGTCTGCATTTTTTCTAATATTTGTTTCGCTGTAAATTTTTTAAAATCCCTGATTAGATCTGAGAGTTTTCCATCCCTTGACTGTACAATAAAGTGTAAATGGTTACTCATGATGACATAACCATATAGAATCATTCCTTTATTTTTGATACAGAATTCTAAGCATTCTATAATGCTATCCCGATATGTTTTCCGGGTAAAAATATCTATCCATTCAATAATCGTGCAAGTTAAGAAATGAGGTCTATCCTGATCTCTGATAACATATCCTTCTTTCATATTTGGTTTTTATCAAAGATAATTAATAGAGTTGTAAATTATATAATTTTTAAGGTTTGATGTTCCTCAAAGTCAGGAGACTTTGCGGAGCGTGGGTGATATTAATATGTAGAGCTGAAGATTTGTACCAAATTCTTTTTAATGAAAACAAAATCACCTCCAGAAAATCTGGAGGTGCTTAGTATTTAAATTCAGGTTTTTTATCTTCGTTTAAAGCTATACGCCAGCAAAATAGCAAAGCCCATAGTAACGCAGGTTATAATTGAAATGGTTTCAATTGAAATTCCACTTTTCATCTGTGTGTTTTCTTTTTCACATGAAAAAAAGAATAATAATGTCATAAACAGACATACCGATAGTAATTTTTTATTCATAAATGTATTTGTTTGGTTACGAAATATTTACATCAAAAACTATACCGGATTTGTAGACTAAGGAATAGGTTTATTGACTTGTCCTTTCAGTTAATACCTGCATTAATGAGTAACAAAGGTTTTCTTATTAATAACCCTTCGGCAGGCTCAGGGTGACAACCCGAATACCAACCGAAATTTTTAAGCGTTGTCAGGCTGAGCCTGTCGAAGCCAGTATTTACTAAAGAGATAGGTTTTTACTGCTTAATTTTCGTTTAAATTTTTGGAAACGTTATCTATTACCAAAATATAATGACAATAATGAATAATAATACCGGCAATGAAAAGTAGAGAAGCTATTATTATCTCAGTAGTCAGGTGATGTAGGATAAAATGCAGGATCAGAAAAAGTGCAGCGGAATAGATCAGGGAAAATAGTATAGAATACAATGCTTTTGTTTTGTAGGTAAGAATTCTTGTATTTTCGTTGTAGTAAAAGTATTCTTTGCCAGGTGAGAAAACTAATGGAGATTTGTTTGCAAAATCAAGTTTAAACATTTTGTTTTCACCTATGATGGTGCCGTCAGCAGGAACAATATAAGTTAAGCCCCTTTCTGTAATTGAATGACATACTACATCAGTGACATTTTTAAACGTTTTGCTATCTTTTATTTCTCTCTCAAAAGTATAAGTAAATGGGAACATAGAGTTTTAAGCTTAGTTATTTGTTTTTCCTTCATCCCAATAATAGCTGTCCGGGTAGATTCTTGCTCCGAAAACGGCAGTTCCCACCCGTACAATAGTGGCGCCTTCTTCAATAGCTGTTTCCAGATCTCCGCTCATTCCCATAGAAAGCTCTTTCATCTCTACGTTGGGAATGTTTTCACGGATGATGTCCTGCTGAAGATTTTTCAGGATTTTAAAGCATGCTCTTACTTTATCGGTCTCAGCACTGAATAAGCCGATCGTCATCAATCCCTTTATCTTTAAAGTAGAGTAGTTGGAAATCTTTCGGGTAATTTCAATAGCTTGATCAGGATTAACTCCAAATTTGCTTTCTTCATTGGATGTATTCACCTGAATCCAAACATCCATTGTTCTGTTTTCAGCCAGAAGTCTTTGATGAAGTTTTTCTGCCAGTTCAAGACGATCCAGAGACTGAACGCAGATGACATCGTATTTCAGGATATCTTTAATTTTATTGGTCTGAAGATGGCCTATAAAGTGACTTTCATGAGGAATGCTCTTTAGATCTTCATATTTCTCCTTCAGTTCCTGCACTTTATTTTCTGCAATTAAAGTGTATCCGTTTTCAAGAGCAATTTTAATACGGTCAGGCGGAACAGTTTTGGTAGCGAGTAATAATTTTACATCATCAGTATTCCTTCCGGATTGTTCACATGCCTTTTTTATTCTTTCATTGATAGCGGCGAGGTTGTGGAGAATATCGTCTTTCATGATGGGATGGTTTCTCTGGCTTCAAGTTTTTTGATCAAAGCGGATTTGACAGCCGTCAAAGCATAGTCTTTCGCTTCAGCAAAAGAAATAGAATACTTTCTTTCAACGCTTCTCATATCTTCAGGAAACTGGGCTAATAAATGATCGTAGTACGTATCAAGAATTTCGTCGGAAGGCATTTCGTAATTAATTTTTAACTGAAAACGTCTTAAAAGGGCAGTGTCAATAATCTCAGGATGATTGGTGGCACAGATGAGAAGTGCATTTTCAGGATAATAATCTATCAACTGAATGAGGGTATTAACGAGTCTTCTCATTTCGCCTACATCCTTATCATCACTTCCTCTTGCTTTCCCGATCTGATCCAGTTCATCAAGAAAAAGTACAGATCTTTCCCTTGCAGCCTTGTCAAAAATCATTTTAATATTCTGTGACGTTTCTCCAATGCGGGACGAAACGATATTGCTCAGGTTTAAAATAATGATATTTTTTTCCAGAGCGTTGGCAACGGCCTTTGCCGTCATGGTTTTTCCGCATCCGGAACTTCCTTCAAGTAAAATCTTATGGTTAACCGGAAGGCCGTATTCCTGTAATTCTTTAGCGTAAGTATGCTCTTTGATAAGCTGTACAAGCTGTTCTCTGTTGCCGGCATTGAGGAATACTTCGTTAAGATTTACCTGTTCTTTATCCTGAATAATAAGGTTGTACAGATTCATGATGATTTAATGATTATTGAATACACAAAGATAAAGCTTTACAGCATGCAAAAAGAAATCCTGAATCATAATAAACATCTGGTCCAGCGCATAGATGAATAATGAATGATGAATGGGATCAGTGGTTAACGAACAAACCAGCATATTCTTTACAATCTTCCTGAAGATCTGTGAAAATCTGCGAAATCTGCGGGAAATACACCTCTACGTTTTTACAGGACGCAACATAAAAAAAATAAAGCCAGACTTACGACCGGCTTTATTCATTTGGATATTAAAATTTGTTATGAAACTAAGATCTTTCTGCTTATGTTTTTGGACCCTTTTACCCGATGGGTAAAAGAGTGATCTGATCTCTCAGATTAAAAACATAAAACAATATAATTAGTATAGATATTCTATAGGCTTGCTTTATTTACTATTAGTTTCTTTCTCTTCTTACTGTCATGAAATATGAAGTAATTACTACTAAACCTGTTGCGATACCGATATAAGTTATCATTTTGTATTATTTTTAATTATTTGACTTTTTTTTATTAATTTTTCAATTGCAATATTACTACTTTCAAATCATGTGCCAAAGTAAAATATTATGATGTTTATCAGTGTGTTACGGTGATTTGCCTTTGTGTTATGGTGATGTTTTGTTTATATTAAATTAATGTATTATTGAAAATTTATTAATATTTTTATTATTCTTTCTGTAAAATTTTATGAAAACGTTAATCGTTTCCTGACTTCTATATTGGACTTGATAAAACAAATAATAAATAATGCCTTGCATAATATCGTTTTTAGATGCCGTTTTTGGCAGTAGATTTTTTCATGTGAAATAGATTTTGTGTTAAGAAAACTTATTATTGGAGATAATTTTTTGTGCCGGAATTTTTGTCAGCTGTGACATTTCCTGATATATAGAATAACTAATGATATGACACAACTGGTTAATAATGAAGCGTAATGGCACATTTTTTCCAGATCAGTCAAATATCACGGAAAAAAGAAAATAACTAAGAATAAGGCACATAAATAATTTTATGTGCCTTTAGAAAGTATTATTGTTTACTGATATTTTTAAAATCAATATAGGAAAGCGAATTGTCGTTAGAGTAATTATATTAATTGTTCTCATTTTGGAATTCCCCGAAGGCTTTCACTATTTTTGTACAAAGAATGAATTTATGGGACGCAGTTATATTTTTCTTGCCCTGGCAATTATATTTGAGATCATTGCTACCTCTTTCCTGAAAAAATCTGAGGAATTTTCCAGACTATGGCCATCTGTTGTAACGGTGATAGGATATGCCTGTGCTTTTTATTTTCTCAGCCTCACCCTTCGTCAAATTCCTGTCGGAATTACCTATGCCATCTGGTCCGGAGTGGGAATTGTCTTTATAACTATAATCGGTGTTATTGCATTCAAACAGGTTCCGGATCTGCCAGCCATAATTGGTATTGCCCTGATCGTACTCGGAGTGATTATTATTAATGTATTTTCAAAAATGGGAACTCATTAAAAAATAATTTCCTGGTGCTTTTGCATCTGCTTCCAGTGCTTAGATCTTGTTTTGTATAAGAAAAACTTTCCCAGTTTATATTTGAACTTTAAATATCCGCGGAACTCAATACCGTCAAATAATGTAAAGGGAGTATCCGGATTTTCTTCTAAAGCCTGCCTGATGCCATTGCTGAATACAGTAGGTCCTGTGGTAGAATGTATATCATGAGGATAGCGGTGAGTATTGATATTATCCATCATCAACTCCAGTGTTTTCTTTAGAAAAGGATGATTCTTATTGAAAATAAGTGCCCATTGAACATACAGATTTTCATGTCTTTCTACACTGATTACTGCTTCATCATTATCCTTAATTAATTTTCTGAACGGCTTAATAATACTGCTGTCCACATCCAGATATACACCTCCTTTCTTATATAGTACGGCATATCTGAAAAAATCAGCTTTTGCGGCACCAATCCTCAGCTTGCGATAAGTTTCAATATAATGAGGAGGGAATTCTTCTTCAAGGAAATTTTCTATATCCTGATCATCATAAAAGTAATAGTCATATTCAGGATTTTTTCGTTTCATATTCCAGATATGATAACGCGTAATGAGAGGAAGTTTTTTAGTTATAAAAGTCTGAAATATCTGTTTGGGTACAGCCATATTCTATTTTTAGTAAGTTCTTATATTAAAATCCTGAAATCATTTTCATAAACCATTTGCATGAGAGGTAATAAGTTTTTCATGAAATAGAATTTCCCGAATTTGTGTTTTATGAAGTTTGATTATATTTTGCGGGAATGGTTAAATACTGAAAAGAGAAAATTTTAATTTTTTTTTAATCTCTCTGATATTGAGACTTCAATAATAAGTTCAGATATTGTAAAATGTGGTTTCACCTTTTAAAGGCTGAATGACAGACTGGAAAAAATTGAAAGTGAAAATTCTGTCATAGAAGATGTCCAGACAGTTTTCAATAATGACATCAGTATAGCTGGTTTTGTCCCGATGGCATGTTTCTTCTACAAAAACAAACCATAGTTCTGAGAGTCCGTATCTTCTTCTGAACGCTTCTGAATCACTGCAGTCAGGTACTGCAGAGTGTTTAAGATCACAAAACAGAATTCCTTTTTTATGGCCATCATGTTCTACAATATTAATAGGGTGGTACAGGTAGCTGAGAATTTTCATTTTCGGGTCGAAGCATTCTACAAAGTGGTACAAATCAATCAGCTGTATTACTTTTTCTTCTTGTTGAGATTCTGTCATAAAAAAGCATTCTGAGGATATTTCCTGAGTCAGTTCATGAAAAGCTTTTAATTCCATATGTGTTCATTTTATAGTGCAAAGGAATAGAGAAAAGTAGTATGCAAACATGTTTTTATACAAAACGGCAGGTATTTTATACCAAAACCGGAAGTATACTAAGAAGTGTACTCATTGGTATAATAAAATACAGGTTTTGTATAATAAAGTAGTTATAATTTCCGTTATTCTCTATTTTTGTTAATGATAAAAGAGCCTATCCTATGAAATACAGTCCGTGGAAATTTGAAGAAACATTTGTGATGGACTTTCTGGTGGAAGCGAAATATGGATTCCGCAGACATCTGCTGTTTCTCATCTTCTTTTTCTTTCTGATTTACAGCACAAGGTTCTGGCACTGGTATTCCGGGATATATCAGTACTACGTTTTATTCTTTGTGTATACCATCCTGATTGCCATGGTCTATATTAATATATATGTATTGGTTCCCAGGTTCTTCTTTAAAACCAAATATATTACCTATCTGGTTTTATTGGTTCTGATGGGCGTGGCGGGACTTAATTTCATCGGGTATGGTTTCAGACATCTCTTTCAGGATTTCAGAACACAAGATATTCCGAAAGATAATGAAAGAGGAGGCATTTATGAAGGTATTCTGATGTGCATCCCGATTATTCTTACCACCACTACCATAAAACTTCTCCAGAAATGGATCAGTGATAATAAAAGAATTAATGAGCTGAGCAATCTTACCCTGAATATGGAACTCAATGAGCTCAGAAATCAGATTAATCCCCATTTTCTGTTTAATATGCTGAATAATGTAAAAGCTCTTATCCGGACAGACCCGGCCAAAGCTTCAGTAGTAATTGTAAAACTTTCCGAGTTTCTCAGATATCAGCTCTATGAAAACAGTGAAGAAAAGACATTACTGACCTCAGAAATAGATTTTCTGTCCAATTTTTTAAATCTTGAAAAAATAAGGCGTGATCATTTTTCTTTTGATATTCAGATTGATATTGACAAAAGAACGGTCAACAGTATCTTTATTCCGCCGAACCTGTTTACCACTTTTGTAGAAAATGCTGTTAAACACAGTGTAGACATCAGTGGAGCAGAGTCTTTTGTGAATGTCAAATTAAATATTGAGAATAAGCAGCTTCATTTTACCTGTGTGAACTCAAGAAGTCCCGGTTATATTGTTCCCGATAAAAAAAACAGCGGTCTTGGACTTGCCAACATTACAAGAAGGCTTGAACTTCTTTATGGTGATACTTTTGATCTGCAGATAGAATCAGGAGATAAAGAATATATTGTAAATTTAAAAATTCCCGTGTGATGAATTGTATTATAGTTGATGATGAACCTTTGGCAAGATCAGAAATGAGATCACTGATCTCCGAAATTTCCGGTATAGATATTCTTAGTGAATTTTCCAGTGCGCCGTCTGCTCTTGAGTTTCTTAAAGATAACGAGGTAGATCTTATTTTTCTGGATATAGAAATGCCTATGGTAACCGGTCTTGAATTTGCTGAAATGCTTCCTAAAAAGTCACTGATCATCTTTACGACGGCCTATTCCCAATATGCCTTAAAAAGTTATGAGCTGGAAGCCGTAGATTATCTTTTGAAGCCCATTGATCCCCAAAGACTGGAAAAAGCAATTGATAAAGCCATTCTTTACACAGAACTGTTGTCCAAAGATACAGTAAAGAATACCGTAGAATCTAATACTGCAGACTTTTTGTTTATCAAAGCCGAACGCCGATTTTACAAAATTAATTTTTCAGATATTAAATTTATAGAAGGACTTAAAGATTATGTTGTTATCCATACCAAGCACCAAAAGCTTATCACGGCTATGAATCTGAAAACCATTCATCAGAAAATTTCAGGTGAAACCTTTATCAGGGTAAGTAAATCGTATGTTGTCAATATGAATTATATTGATTCATTTGATAATCATAATATCTACATTGAAGACTCAGAAATCCCGCTCGGAGAAGTATACAGGTCAGAATTCTTTACAAGATTTGCCGGAGGCCTCCTCAACTCAGACTGATGATGGATGAGTAATGAGCAATAAGTAATGAGAAATTTAATAAGCAGGATTATGATATAAAAAGAATATGCATATTCATCTGTGTAAATCCGTGTAATCTGGGGCTAAAAAATTATTCAACAGAAACGGGCCTTAGCCCGTTAAATCCATAAAAACATTCGACGGCTTCAGCCAAAACTTAAAAATAGTTTATTCAATAAAGTTTCTGATCTTTTTCACAAAAGAAGCTCCTTCTTTTTCCAACACCTGTCTGTTTTTTGATCAGCTTCCGTCCGCAAACCGGACATACAGATTTGGTATGTACCAGCCAGTGTTTTTTCAAAACAAAATCCCTTTTCCATTTCAGGAAATCAAAACTATAATTTCTGGCTTCAGCAATAAGCTCTTTCCTTTTTTTAGCCGGGAGATTGCCCAACAGACTTTCAGGCTGTACTCCAATCCTGAAAAGGACTTCATTTTTGATGATGTTGCCTACACCTGAAAAAATATCCTGATTCATTAAGGCATCGCACACCATCATTTTCGGATTCGATTTTAGTTTTTCTTCCGCTTTTTTCGGATTCCACTGATCGCTCATCACGTCAGCTTCCCAATCAATGGTGGAGAGAAATTCAAGATCTACGGATTTTACCGAGCAGGTGTAAAAATAAATGCTTCCGGTTGGGAAAAACAAAGCCAAACGCAGGCTTTTATCAGGTTTGGTCTGCTCATCAATACCGTAAGAGCCAAACATTAATAAATGGATACGGACGGCCGCTTTCTCAAAAATGAGGTAAGTCTGTTTTCCAAAAGTACGGATTTCGCGAAGGGTCTGCCCGATAAAAGAGTCTTTTTCAAATTTGGCATTCCCTGAAACTTCTGTCACTTGCTGGCCTGCAAATGGCTGCAGGTTTTCTTTCATTAATATGATGGATGGACCTTCAGGCATAAGTTTGTTTTGAGATAAAGATTCAAATAGTATTCCATTATCTGAATCTTCATCCTAAAACAAACCTATGTAAACATTACAGGATCAGTTATGTTTTTGCCCTACAAAACGGATAACAGAGCCTGTTCCGTTGTGAAACAAACCCTCCTTGAGTTCGATTTCTGTTTCTTTTAATTCTATAATATCATAATCCGGGAAATCCGCTTTGATCTCATCAATAGAAAATAAGGATTCAACATCTTTGGGTCCGCCTACTTTCTCATTCCTGGCGATATATTCAAGATGGTTTTTACTGAAAGCTTCGAAAATAATAAATCCGCCTTTACGGAGATATTGATTCAGCATCTGATGGATGGAAGACTTAACTGCTGCCGGAAAATGAGCGTAAATAAGTGCAATGACGTCAAACTGCTCTTTTTGGTAATTCAGATCAGAAAGTTCTCCAACCTGATAATCAATGGTGGTTCCCAGCTGATGAGCAAGCTGCAGTGCTTTATTTCTGCCATTGGCACTGATATCAAAAGCCGAAACCTGCCATCCCTGTGTCGCTGCAAAAACAGCATTCCGTCCTTCGCCTTCTGCGGGAAAAAGTATAGTGCCGGGCTTTAATTGACTAAGTTGCTCCCTCAGGTAATTATTCGGTTCGGTTCCATACGCAAACTCTTCGCTGCTGTACCTTTCATCCCATCTGTTGAGCCATGTGTTGTCCTTCATTGTAAAAGAATTTAAAATTTGCATGAAGAAGAATAAAAAGTATTCTTCCGTTATATTAGCCGCACCAAATGTAAAATATTTCTTCAAGCTTCCGACCTCTAAAAAACGTTTATTATAATAGATTTTTTGAATGAGAGATCTGTTCAATAAAAATCTAAATACTATTCCGTACAATTAAAATTTGAAGTAATTTTGAAAAATGATGAATTTAAACCACATTTTCACCAATCAACGTACAGGAAACAATCCGCAGACCAAAGCTTCAAGAACTGATTTTCAAAGGGATTTCGATAGGATTATCTTCTCTTCTGCCTTCAGGAGACTGCAGAATAAAACTCAGGTTTTTCCTCTTCCCGGCAGTGTTTTTGTACACAACAGACTTACGCATTCTCTGGAAGTATCATCTGTAGGAAGAAGTTTAGGAAGTATTGTCGGTGAATTTATTGCTGAAGATTTTAAAAATGAGCTGACTGAGGATTCAAAGAACTTTTATCTCCATAATTTAGGAAATGTAATAGCTGCTGCATGTTTATGCCATGATGTGGGAAACCCCGCTTTCGGACATTCCGGGGAAGATGCCATTGCAAGTTATTTTGAAAGAAATGAAAAAGATCTGAAATCCAAGTTCAATGAAAAAGAGTGGGCAGATCTGGTAAATTTTGAAGGTAATGCCAACGCGATCAGAGTGCTGGCACAGCAGCAGCAAGGGAAAGATGCAGGAGGTATTCAGCTTACTTTCTCAACGCTGGCAAGCATTGCAAAATATCCGTGTGAGGCTGTAGCTAAGAAAAAAGGAATCATTCACAGGAAGAAATTCGGATTTTTCCAGAATGAAAAGGATATATTCCTGGAAATCGCCAAAGGAACGCAGCTTATTGCTGAAAGTGAAGAACCATATATTTTCAAAAGACATCCTTTCGTATGGCTGGTAGAAGCAGCAGATGATATCTGCTACAATATCATTGACATGGAAGATGCCCACAGACTGGGAATTGTTTCAACAGCAGACTGTAAAAACTTATTTTTCGAGCTGGTAAAATCTGAAACCGATGACATTCAGAGAATTGAGACAAAATTAAGCTCTATCTCCAATGAAAATGAACAGATTTCATATTTAAGAGCAAAAGTGATCAATGCCTTAATCAATAAATCAATTGAGATGTATAAGCATAACTTTGAAACCATTCTTGAAGGAAATCTTGGCAACGGTTTACTGGACATCTATAAAAAAGAAAATAAGGCACTTCAGGACATTGAGAGTTTTTCAGTAGAAAAAATTTATAATCATAAAGCGGTTGTTGAAATTGAAAATGCAGGCTATAATGTGATGTATGAATTGCTGGATCACTTTATTCCTTCCATTCTGAAGTCTGATGAAAAAAGAAAATCTTATGACGAAAAAGCTTTGAAATTAATTCCAAAGCAGTTTATTTACGATAACGGAACCGACTACCAGAAAGTTCTCGGAGTTATTGATTTCGTTTCGGGCATGACGGATAATTATGCTACCGATCTGTATAGAAAAATTAAAGGAATAGACATCGGAATGACCGTGTAAAATCTATTTATTCTAATAATTCAGAAGCCTCTTCGATTAATGATCTCATTAAGGTGGAGGCTTTTTTATGCTTTAAAACCGGAGCAATCTGGCCGGACCAGAAAAATACCAGATCATTTTTCTCTTGTTCTAAAGCAGCTTTTCTCAAGGTTCCCATGAATTGAGCCTGCAAAGGAAACGGCAATGTTTTATCAGTCGCAGTCAAAACATCCTTTGTGATTTTTGTCGTAATTCCGCGCCCTAATCTTCCTGTGTACGCCCTGGTAAGAGTGGTGGATTTTGCAGCTTCGGAAAACAACAGTTCTTTGTGAAAGGGTAGTGCCCCGGATTCTTCAGTTGCAAGAAAAGCCGTTCCAATCTGCACAGCTTCTGCTCCCAGCTGAAAAGCACCTGCAATGCCATGGCTGTCCGCGATTCCTCCGGCAGCAACTACAGGAATCTTTACACGATCCCGGATTAATTGAATTAAAGCAAAAGTTCCCGTTGTAGAAAGTTCAGACCTGTCCAGAAATGAAGGTCTGTGGCCGCCGCTTTCAAATCCTGAGGCGACGATAATATCTACTCCGGTTTTTTCCAAAGCAACAGCTTCATCCAGCGTGGTCGCATTTCCCAACACAACAGTTCCTTGATGATGAAGATCTTCGATGATGTTTTCATTCAGCAACCCAAACATAAAGCTGAAAACTTTAGGTTTGATGTCAAAGATCACTTCCAGCTGATTTTGAAATCTGGATTCAAAAGAGGGTGGAGGTGCCGGAATATCTATATCCAAAAGGTCAAAATAAGGTTTGAAAGTTTCAACAGCCTTCTGATATTGCTCTTTTGTATGTTTTTCGTCAATGATATCATGATCGCTTACCCACAGATTAAGATTGTATGGTTTATCAGTTTTCGACTGTATTTTATGGTGAATGTCATAGATTTCATGGGGTGACATAGTGTAGGCTCCAAAACCTCCAAGTCCGCCAAGATTACTCACTGTAGTTGTCAGTTCAACAGTAGAAAAATCTCCGCCAAAAGGGCCTTGAAAGATAGGGTATTCAATCCCGGTTAATTCTGTAATTCTATTTTTGTTCCACATATTTTTTCGGTTTACTACATTAAAGATTGAATTAAGGTTGTACATGGGTCAGTGTCTTGTTAATAATGAGCCATTTCCCTTCTGTATGATTGAAAGTTATGAAATTATAATAATTGAAGTCATACATTTTTACATGCAATTTCGCGACAGCAATTGAATTGATGATATCAACTGAAATAATTTCAGCTATAAAATCCTTTCCCGATTTTTCCGGACTTACGCGGTTTCCGACTCCTTCAATATACTGTTCTGCAGTTTTGAAATAAGGAATTCCATTGATATCTCCGAAAAGCAGCGCATCTTTATAGAAAGCTTTTTTCAAAAGTTCTGTATCGCCTTTATAAATTCCTTTGAAATAATAATGCTCTATCACATTTCTTATTTCGGTTTCTGATGCCTGAATGGTTTTCATATTCTTAAGATTTTGTGCATGACCGCTCAACGGAAAGCTGAGCAGCCATGCTATAATTAATGATAGTTTCATGATAAATGATGTCCGGCACCCATCCCTCCGTCAACATTGATGATAGCCCCGGAGATTAATTTATTTTTAGCAATAGCAAAAATCATCTGAGCCACTTCTTCAGGCTCCCCGATACGGTTGATGAGGTGTATTCCTGCATTGTTATCTAGGTCTGCACCATGCATTGGAGTCCTGATCAATCCCGGCGCAACTGTATTCACCCTGATATTGTCTATTCCAAACTCTGCCGCAAGCTGCAATGTCAGTGCATGAATAGCTCCCTTACTCGAAATAGGTGCCGTAGAAGGAGATTGGGCAATGGCGTGGTACACTAATGGCGTTCCTATATTGATCACCACACCATCTTTTTGCCTGATCATTTGAGGAATGACGGCCTGCGTGGTAAAGAAGGTTCCTTTTAAATTGGTGCTTAAAAAACGGTCCAGATAGTCTTCAGTAACTTCCAGAAATGGTTTGTTTTCGTAGATTCCGGCGTTGTTGATGAGCACATCAGCAGATCCGAATCTTTCTAAAGCTGTTTTCACCAGCGCTTCTCCTGTTGTCTTATCCGAAACATTTCCGGCAACCATTGCGAGATTTTCTGCGGCTCCCAGTTCATGATACACTTTCTCTAATTTGACTGCCGTTTGTGAATTAATGACCACGTTATCTCCTTGATTTAAAAAATACCGGGCAGTTTCCAATCCTATTCCTGAAGAGGCTCCTGTTACGATTACGGTTTGTTTTTTCATTGCTGATTTATTTTTTGACTGTTGAAAATCCTTGTTCTTTTAATACAGAAACCTGTTCTCCTGCATACCCCCAGTTATCGTCTTCAATCTCATTGATAACAATATGTGTCAAATGAGGATCTTTATTCAAAACTGAGGTTACAGCTTCACTGATTTTTCTGATTAACTGTTGTTTTGTTTCGCGGTTAAGGTCTTCGCGAAGCACATCGACTTTGATGAATGGCATGATGGTAAATTTTTAGAGTTATTGAATTAATAAGCTTCCGCAATAAGATGAATGTTTAAATCAAAGTTGTTGTAGATCAACGTATCACCCAGATTGGTAAAGAAGTTAGAGGACCTGAATCTGATATTGAATTTTGTTCTGTCTACTACAAGTCTGGTTTTTAGAACAGCGGCATTATCTGTTGTTACAATATGAAGGCTGGTGTCGATAGGTTGAGTAATACCTTTGATGGTAAGATGTCCTTGTACGTAATAAAAATTCTCATCACCAGGTTCTGCATGAGTAATTTCAAATGAAGCTTCAGGAAACTGTTCAACATTGAAGAAATCATCAGAAGCCAGGTGGTTGGCAAACTGTCTATTGGTTTCATTATCCTCAATGTCAAGGATTTTGATGGAGCGGGTATCAATGATGAACTTTCCGGACTGAAGTTTTTGGTTTTCAAATATGAAATTGCCTTCTTTTATGCGGATTGTACCGTTATGAGCTCCTGTAACTTTTCTTCCGATCCAGTCGATAGTACTGTTTTCGGTATTGACTTTAAAAATTTTTGTATCCATTTTTATTGGGTTTAAATATGGATACAAAGTTCAGCTCACCGAAAGAAATATTTACGTGATGTACCTCACAAAATGAAGATGAGAATAAACAATATAAAAAGCTGCAGATTATTGATGAAGCCTGCTCAAAGTTTCTCTCGTCACTCCCAGATATGAAGCTATGAGGTGTTTCGGAACCAGATTATAAAGTTGGGGATACATAGATAAAAGCTCCTGGTATCTGAATTTGGCATCATTATTCATAAAAGAAAGAAGGCGTTTCTGTGCAGCTACATACCCTTTATTGGTCCGCCATCTGAAAAAATGTTCAACCTGATGAATTTCTTTACAGATTTTTTCCCTGTCCTCATTGGAAATGGACAAAATTGCTGCATTTGTAATGCAGTCTACATTAATGGTAGCCCTTGTTTTATTGTAAAGAGCATCAAAATCCGTTACCCACCACGTCGGCATGGCAAACTGAAGAATAAACATTTTCATATTGTCATTAAGATAAAATGCTTTCAAACAGCCTTCCAGAACAAAATATTCATGATTCACGAAATCGCCTTCCGAAATAAGACTTTGCCCTTTCTTTAAAGTAATCAGATCAAAATGTCCGAAAACATAGTCAAGTTGTTCATCAGTAAGAGAAGTGAATTTAGAGATGTGATCTTTTAATATTTCTTTAGAATTGACCATGATGTATAATGAATAATCAAAAGTAAGTTTTTTCAGGATCATTTTAATTTAAATGTTGTGAATAATTCTACATGATTTCCGGTAAACGAGGCTTTAAGGCTTAAATTAATTTTTCCTATATTTAAACAGCACAGGTAAATTGTTTTAACAAAACACGATTTATAACGACATATTAAAAAATTAAAAACTATGGGTATATACTTAGCGCCCGTTATTTTCTTCGGGCTTATCATTTTGTTCGCTTCGTTTTTTGTGGTTAAGCAGGAAACAGCAGCGATTATTGAACGCTTCGGGAAATTTCAGGCTGTAAAACATTCCGGTCTTCATCTTAAACTGCCAATCATAGATCAGATCGCTAAAAGACTGAATCTGAGAATCCAGCAGCTGGATGTAATGATTGATACCAAAACATTGGATAATGTTTTTATTAAAATGAAAATTTCCGTTCAGTATCAGGTGATCAGAAACCAGGTGGGAGATGCTTATTACCGTTTGGAAAATCCTGAAAACCAGATTACCTCATTTGTGTTCGATGTAGTGCGTGCGGAAGTTCCTAAACTGAAACTGGATGATGTTTTTGTAAGAAAAGATGATATTGCAGTCGCAGTAAAGAGCGAGCTTCAGGAAGCCATGAACAGTTATGGTTATGATATTATCAAGGCTTTGGTAACAGATATTGATCCGGATGAGCAGGTAAAACATGCGATGAACAGAATTAATGCTGCGGAAAGAGAAAAAACCGCTGCAGAATATGAATCTGAAGCCCAAAGAATCCGTATTGTAGCCGTTGCAAAAGCAGAGGCAGAATCTAAAAAGCTTCAGGGGCAGGGGATTGCCGACCAAAGACGGGAAATTGCAAAAGGGCTTGAAGAATCTGTTAGAATGCTGAATAATGTAGATATCAACTCTCATGAAGCATCAGCGCTTATTGTGGTCACACAGCATTATGATACTTTACATTCCGTAGGAGCAAGTAACAGAAGCAATCTGGTACTTCTTCCGAATTCGCCCACTGCAGCCAGCGGAATGCTGAATGATCTTGTGGTGGCTATGACAACTGCCAACACAGTGGGAGAAGCTACAAAAGGAAAATACCCTGAACCTCCTCAAAAAGAATCAGGTTTTTAAAATTAAAGAAAAAAGAAGCGTAAATGAACCTGAAAAAATGAATTCATGGAAAATTTCCGTGATTGTCAAAATAATTTCAGGCTTCATTCTTCAGCTTCCGCAATAAAAAAACGCTTCTGAATTTCAGAAGCGTTTTTTGTTATTATTTCTTCGTTTTAGAAACCTGTTCTACCAGTGTGTATCTGATAGAAGAAGCATCAGCCGGCGGATTTTCAATTTTTTCTGTTTTCACTTTTAAAACATATTCATAACCTGGCTCATAGGTGAATCCTTCAATACTACTGTAGAAGTTTGTCCAGTTTTCAGAATCATTCTCTTTTACCTGCAGACATTTCATACGACCTGCTCCTGCAGAACAATCTACGGTTTGGGGTCCTACGATAAGTGTTTTTTCATTGGCTGCCACCGCTGTTTTTTTCGTTTTAGAAACCTGTTTTAGCAATGTATATTTTATAGATGATCCATCAGCTGGCGGATTAGCAATTTTTTCTGTTTTTACTTTTAAAACATATTCATAGCCCGGTTCATAAGTAAATCCTTCAATATTGCTGTAGAAATTCGTCCAGTTTCCGGAAGCGTTTTCTTTTACCTGCAGACATTTCATAGGAGCCACGCCTGTACAGTCTGCTGTCTGCGGTCCTACAATGAATGTTTTTTCATCACCTGCGGATGCATTGGTTGTGGTTGTACATTGCGTCATTGCGAATAATGCTAATGCGGGTGCTGCCCCTTTTAGAATTGTTGCTATACTTTTCATAAACTTGATTTTTCCCCTTACGTCGCAATTACCATGCCGAAAATAAATACTGAATTTGTAGTACTTCTGCTATTGTTTTTTACTTTTTTAATCATTTAATTTGAATTTCTTAAACACTAACCAAAATATAATTCTTATAATGAATATGGATAATCAAATGCAAGTTGAAAATTACAGGATTCAAAAACCTGAAATATGGGCAGGAAATATCGGAGATGAGGAAATCATAAGTCGGATCAAAGATTCAGAATTTGCCAGAAAACAAATTGATGAGGGCAGGGATTACTGCTATTTTCTGGATAAAAAATACTATACAAGCAATACGGAAAACAGTGAATATGTCTGCATGGCCTATACGCTGAATGAACCCGGAAATCTGGAAAGAGCCTCTGTTTCTGATGTTATTGTGGAAGAAAACGAAGTATACCAGATCCACAGAATCAGCGTTCTGAGAGACGGGGTGCTGATTGATAAGATTCCGGATACGAAAATCAAAGTCCTTGACAGTGAAAACCAGAGCAGCGGAGGTGTTCTGAGCAGTAATAAAAAGATCAATATTACCATTAAAGATCTGAGATTGTATGATATACTCATTTTAGAGGATTCAAGGATTAAAGAATTTACTGATCGTGATTTCCTGAGAAAGGAATTCTCTAAATACGTCTGGGTAAGTCCTGATAATTACTGGGCTTACGGAAGTTTTAAATTTACCTTCATCAATGAACGTGAACAGACAATTGCTTACAAAAAAACTTTCTTCAGAGACGAACAAGGCAATGTCCTTGAGCCGCAAGTAAACCATCTGAAAAAAGGAGAACGCTTCGTTATTGAAGAACAGAATTATATCAATCCTGTAGATTCAGGACGTGAGATTTTTCCTTATGTGGATTTTGCTACAGAAAGCAACTGGAAAGATCTGTCTAATTATATTGTCCCTTTCTATGAGGAAATTTTCAATAAAGCTTCCCTAAAGGATTTTGCTCCGAATCTTGTTGAAAAACTGGATGCCATTGCCGATCAGGACGAAAAACTTCAGTTTGCCATAGAGTATGTTCAGAATCATATTTATTATATCTTCAATGCAGATGAGATGAACGGGCATAAGCCACAGGAACCTTCAATAACTTATGAAAACAAGCAAGGAGATTGTAAGGCAAAATCGGTTTTATTGAAAGTGATTCTTGATTATATCGGCGTTGAAGCTTCTGTTGTACTGGTGAATTTCAACACAGATTATTATATCAAGTATTATCTTCCATCGTTATTAAGCTTTAATCACGTGGTGGTAAAAGTAAATTACAAAGGACAGGAATATTTTATTGATGCCACTATCCGTGATGAATTCGGATTGATAGAAAACCGCGGATTCATATATTTTATGCATTATCTGGAAGTGAAAAAAGATCAGGAACTGCAGGTAAGAAAACCTTATAAATTCCCTTATTTCTGTATCGATGAAAAAGTAGATTTCAGTGCACAGGGCAATACCGGAAAACTTACTTTGTCAACCACTTACAAAGGAAACAGAGCCAATGCGATGAGAAGGTATTTTAAGAGTACGAATAAAAGGGAAATTATTGACAGCTGGAACAGTTTCCTTTTCTATGCGCTTAACTATTCAGGAGACAGGAATGGTACGGATGTACGGGATGTGTTTAAAGATGCAGCTATTGATGTGGTAAGTGATGATAAGAAGCTGAATGAAGTCAGAATTCAATATTCTGCTGTTATTGAGAATCCTTATTTTGTAGATCCTCAAAAGAATCGTTTCCTGATGTATTTTGACAGAAATGTGGTGAAGGCAAGTGCGAGGGATTTCATGCATAAAGATTTACCATTCTGGCATAATTTCGACAGCGAGAAATACGAGATCAACCTGCATACAGATCATAAAATTGATACTGAAGAAAAATATACGATTCAGGAAAGCACTATTTCTAATCCGTATTTTGATTATAAAAGTCGTAAAAAAGTACATAAGAACGGAGCAAGCGTGTATATAGAATATAGTCCTCTGATTAATATTGAAATTCCTCAGAATGAGTTTGAACAGTTCAGAACAGATCATCATACCATTGCCGACAGTAATTACGGTTTGGGAATTGATATTATCGAACCAGGCCTGATGAACAGACTTAAATTCAGTTTTAAGAAAAAATTTAAATAAGATCCTTTAAGTTTAAAGGTAAGGATTCAATATTGAAGGTTTAGATTTCCGCGGGCGGCGAAGCCGCCCGCGGAAATCTTTTATATTATTTTATTCTAATTATTAAAAAAACACATATTTATGTTTAAGGTATTTTGTCTTGCTTCTTTTCTTGCAGTCTCATCTCTGATTAATGCACAAAAAATAACCAAAGAAAATGTTACAGGATTCTGGAAACTGAAGGAAGCTGGATTTTATGAAGGGAAAGAGAAAGTGATAAAAGAATTCGATAACTGCCGTCTGATGAGAAATTATGCCATCAGGGAAGATGGTTTTGCTGTTTATAATTATACAGAAGGAAGTGTGGGAAACTGCAGCCCGTCCGAGCCCAGACTTTCTTTCTGGAGAATCGTAGAAAACAGGATCCAGTTTTATGTAGATGACCAGAATATCCTTGAAGAAGTAGTGGTAATAATGAATAAAGATAACACGATTACATTTTCAAGTTATATCCCTGAACGAAAAAAAGTAGATGGCGATGCTTTTGCTGAAAAAATAGCAAACACAGTTCACTACGATATCCTTGAAAAACAATAAAGTTTCAGACGTCCGAAAACTCTTCCTAAGCATAGTCATTGCGAACCGAATGTGAAGCAATCCCAATATTATTCATAAGCAGAAAGTTGGAAAACGCAAAGTCACTAAGATATTACAAGCCATATGTATGTAAGACGCAAGGATTTTATCTTCGATAAAATTTCAACGGTACTTTTGTCATTCCGAGCAAAGCAAGGAATCTCAATTATTCAAATAAGGGTTTAAATTTTAAACCCTTATGGATTCTGGGGTTTATTATTAGGCATTATGAATTTCTGCTTCCCAATCAAAAGTTCAAAAAACAGTCTGAAATCTGAGATTAAGGACCATAAAGGATATTTAAACGTAGCAGGCTTATTTCTCTCAATCACGGCATGACTGAACCAGGCAAATCCGTAGCCTACAATAGGAATGTACCATAAAAATCTTTCTTTTCCTGAACTGATAACATATCCTATAACGAAAAATACAAGAAACGTTCCGATAAAATGAAAAATCCGGGTTCCCGTTTTACTGTGTTCAGTAAGATAAAACTGATAAAATTCTCTGTATGTTCTGATTCTTTCAGCCATGGCGGTTAGTTTATGGGTTCTTGTGAAGCTAAAGCAATAATTCTGCCGATTTTTATCAGAGGTAAAATAAAAATGGCAAAATCGCAGATCAGTTTCTCCATCGGGTTTAACATTTCTGCCATTTTGCCTTTTCGCAATTTTGCCAATTATGATTTAGCTATTCTTTAATTCTTTTCCCAGTTTACTGTTTTTGTATCCGTAGCAGAAATAAATAACCATTCCGATCAGGAACCACATCCCGAACCAGAACCAGTTCTCGTGGCTCATTCCCGTAAGAAGATACAGACATGAGCTTAATCCAACCAATGGAATCAATGATAAATTTTTGATAAACGCTACAACACACAGAATAAGGTTGATGATGATAAAGAAGAATATAGAAGCTCTGAATTCTCCTTCATTGGGATCTGACCAGTTCATCAGATTGTCAAAAAATTCCGGCTGCCATTGATAGAAAGCAATTAATCCACCAATAAAAACAACAGGGAAAATGATTTTACCATTCACATAAGGAAGGTGAAATCTGCCTTTTATTTTTTCTTTGGCAGGAAGAAGAAGTACTCCGGCACATACTAACACAAAGGCAAAAATAGTCCCGATACTCGTAAAGTCAAGGATAAAAGTTTTGTCTGTAAACAGGATAGGAATCCCCACTACAATTCCGGTAACGATGGTTGCGTAGGATGGCGTTTTATACTTAGGGTGTATCTTTTGAAATCTTGCAGGCATCAGTCCGTCACGGCTCATGGCATACCAGATTCTAGGCTGTCCCATCTGAAATACTAATAATACTGTAGTAATGGCTACAATAGCAACGAAAGAAACCACAAGTTCCATCCATGCTACATTGGCATTTGTTTTTTCGAAGATGAATGAAAGCGGATCTCCCACACCATCAAATTTCTTATAGTCTACCATTCCCGTTAATACCAGTGTTAAAGCAATATAAATTACCGTACACAGTACAAGAGAGATGATCATTCCTTTTGGTAAAGTTTTCTGTGGATCTTTGGTCTCTTCAGAAAGTACACTTAATGCATCAAATCCGATATACGCAAAGAATACTCCGGATACGGCACTCATTACTCCGGCAAAACCATTTGGCATAAAGGAAGGTGTTCCGGTTGCAGGACTTACAGGAGTCCAGTTTTCAGTGTTGATGTAAGCAAAACCAACCAGAATAACTAATAAAATAACACCGAGTTTTAAGATCACCAATGAGTTGTTGAAATTTTTACTTTCTTTTACTCCTACATAACAAAGCCATGTAATCAATCCGTTGATAACCAATGCCGGAATATCTACAATGAACTTCAGACTACCGATTAACGGCGCTGTTTTCCATGCATTTAATAATTCTTTATTTTCTGAACCATATTGAAAGGCTTTCCTTGCTTCGGTATAGCTGCAGGTCAGATAATCAGGAATGTGCATTCCAAGACGTCCCAGGAAGCTGGTGAAATAGTCTGACCAGGAAAAGGCTACGTAAATATTTCCAAAAGAATATTCCATGATCAGAGCCCAGCCAATTACCCAGGCTATAAGCTCTCCAAAACTGGCATAAGCATAGGTATAAGCAGAACCTGCAGTAGGAATTCTGCTGGCAAATTCAGCATAGCATAACGCGGTAAACCCACAGGCAAAACCGCAAATCAAATATAGAAGGATAACACCGGGACCCCCTCTGAAAACGGCTTCTCCCAAACTGCTGAAACTCCCAGCTCCAATAATGGCCGCAATACCAAAAAAAACAATGTCCCACACACCTAAGACCCTTAAAAGCCCCGTCGAAGTATCTGTATCTGAATAGATTTTTCTTCTAAAAAGTTGACTCATTCAATAACTATATTTGATTTGAAAAAAAGCAAATGTAATGATTTTTTATTTTGATGTTAACAGTCGTTAACAACATTTAAGCAAAAATGCTCAAACAAAAAGTTTTAGTCTTTATAGACAGGGATTTCTACATAGCTGTCATTGTACCATTTTATCTCCAGCGGCTCCCCGGCATCCTTTATTGTTTCATCACTTACATCCTTACCTGAGCCGTAATTAATCTGCCAGTTAGGATTATTATTAACACCAACCAATAAAAGAAATTTGCTTCCTTTCTCTATCTTTCTGCTCATAACATACGAATTCTTAATCGGAATCTGTTCAATTTTATTGGGTTCAAGAAGCTGCCGGTTTTCATTGTCCTTTGCATAGCTTGCTCTCACGATATGAGTTGATAGTAAATAGGATTTTCCATCCGGAGAAATCTGGTACAGATAAGTATCCGTGTCAAAATCTTTTTTATTGACCGAAACATTGAAAACTCCTGACATATTTCCGCTCATGACGATATCTTTGTCAAGTACTTCACTTTCAAAAGCAACAGAATTCGTTGTTTTGATACTGTCTTTTTTGCTGACTTTATAATAGGTGTCTTTCTGATTCCTGTTTTTTAAATCGACGGTTTGCCTGGTGAAGCTATGACTTTCCGGCTTGCTGAATACTGAAGAAGTGTTTTTTGTGTCTTGAAGGTAAAATTTCAAGGAAGAATTGTGCATTTTGTCAAGATCGGCAACATGTTTCCACGTATTTGTATTCATGACGTGAAAATTGATTTTATCTTTTAAAATTTCTGGCTTTTTACCTCCTTTAAGAATATAATCAAACCATGAGAAAGCAAGATCATCAATACTTATTCTGGCCACCGGATCAATAGGATTACCATTCACATACGTAAACCCGAAACTTTGTGCTCCTCCATGATTGTAAGGACCTATTACCAGATAGTGATCTGCATTTTTATTGTATTGATGATGTTGTTTAAAATAATACAATGCACCAATCTGATCGTCGTCATAATATCCTGTAGTCGTCAGGATCGGAATATTGATTTTAGAAAAATCTTCTTTGTAAGGAACCATTTTCTGCCAGTACTCATCATATCCCGGATGATCCAGCCATCGCTGGAAAATTTTACTTGGCTTTCCGCTTATTTTATCTAAAGATCTGAATGATTTCCCGCTTTTGTACCATTTTGTAAAAATAGAATCCCACTTTACAGCATTGGTAAAATCAGCTTCATCGGTAAATTTATTATTGGTTACATACTGAATCCACTGCAACATATAGCTCATGAAGACATTATTCTGAGCAGGATAATCTATCCCAATGCCTACTGCCACCTGTGGAACAATTGTTTTCAAAGCAGGATGCACTTTTTTTACTGCTGCCCACTGGCTGAATCCTAAATAGCTTCCTCCGATCATTCCTACTTTCCCGTTGCACCACGGCTGTTTGCTTACCCAATCTATCACTTCATAGAGGTCTTGCGATTCATGTTCAAAAGGATTATTGGCATCATTGCTGTTTCTCTTGCCACGAGTGTTTACTACAACGCCTACATAATCATAAGTAGCAGCTCTTTTTCCAAAGAAGCCATCAATGGGACCTGCATAGATATTATTGGTTAAGATAACAGGAAGAGGAGATGTATTCTCCTTTTTTCGGATAATAGTAATGGTTAAGGTATTTCCGTTGATCTTAAGGTCTTTTGTTTCAGTAATGAATTTTTCATTATCTTTTGAAGCCAGCAGCTGCATAACCTGAGGTTTGATGCCGGAGTAGGTTTTATAATTCTGATAATTTTTGCATAAAGCCAAAGCGGTTCTGTAATCGATGCTGTCCTTGCCTTTCTGTTTATCCAGTACTTTTTTCAACTGTTTTCTGGATTCTCTTACATCTCCGTTAAGAGCGAGCTCAAGTCTGGGAATCAGTTTTTCAGGAAGGCTCTGATATTTTTGATTAAATACTTTCTGGAGAGCATTCGTAAAAGAGGCGTTGTTTTCTTTTTGCTCCATCTTTGCAAGGCTGTACAGCTCAAATCCAATATATCTGTATCCACCCATATTGTTATCGGCAAAAAGATCACGGTTTTCAGAAAGAGAAGCCAGTGAGTTTTTGTAGTCCTGGGCAACCATCTGCAGACGGAAAAGATTATCCATAAGATCAACGGTATTTTCCGGTTTATACTTTACAGACTGCAGGTGAGGAATCACTTGCTGTGCAAGCTCTGGCATCTGTTTTTCCAATATAAGAGAGTCAGTTACAGTTGTTTTTGGAAAATAAAATTTTTGTGCCTGTATAAGGTTGACAAAAATTAATGCTAAAAGTATCTTAAATTTCATGGAATGGTGTATTTATGGTATGTTTTTAGCTGCTGTTGAAAAAGTATCAAATTAAAATAAGTTTTTGATAACTGTTTATTAAAATTGTTTACATTTTATCAGACGAAAGTAGTAAATTTTATCATTGGACAGTGAGAAAATTTACATTGTTATAAAATTGTTATTTATAACCATTAAATCTGTTAAAACTTGCTTAAACAATAAGTTTTTAATATTTTCGTTAACTTATTTAGACTAATTTTCTTATATCAAGAAGAATGAAATCAAAAAAAATACTTTTAGCGGCTGCGGTCATTTATTTCGGAATCTCCGATGCTCAACAGTCTCAATATTTTACCCAGAAAGAAAATTACAGGTTTAATCTAGCCGAAAATCTTTATCAGACCAAAATATACAACGCCTCTCAATACGAATATGCAAGACAATATTTCTACAACCAGAATTTGTCCCGTTCTAAGAAAGAAGGCGCTCAGTTTTTTGATAATGTGATTGGTGTGATTCTTCAGAAAAATCATGCTGAAGAGGGATTAACTGCTTTCATGAAAGAATATCCTAATTCTGCTTATTTTGCACAGGCTAATCTTCCGCTTGCTGATTATTACTTGGCAAAAAAAGACTTTGACAAAGCACTGGAAACACTTAAAAAAGTGAACCAGTATCAGCTTTCAAAAGAAGAGAATACTGAGTATATTCTTAAGCTTGGATACGCAAAATTCATGACGGGTGATTCTAAAGGAGCTACTGATGCTCTTGAAGAAGCTTATAAAACTGCAGATCAGTCTCAGAAAGGAGATATTGCTTATATGCTTGGGCACTTATATTACAGCAACAGGCAAAATGATAAAGCTTTCCAGTATTTTGATTCCATTAAAGATCAGGATAAGTTCTCAAAGCTTGTACGTCCTTATTATGTACAGATGTATTATAATGATAAGAACTACGATCAGGCTATTACAGAAGGAAACGCCCTGTTGAACGAAAACATTTCGGATTCTTACAAAGCGGAAGTTCATAAGATCATCGGGGAGAGTTACTTCATGAAGAATGATTACACCGCTGCATATCCGCATTTAAAAGATTATCTGAGCGTACAGCAGAATCCATCTGAAAACGATTTGTATGAGATGGGATTTGTGGCGGCACAGCTGAAAAAATATGATGAAGCGGTTTCTTATTACAACCAGCTTCTGAACAGCAACTCTGCTTTAGCACAAAATGCTTACTATCAGTTAGGAAATGCTTATCTGGCAGTTGATAAAAAGCAGGAAGCCCTTTCTGCATTCCGTTCTTCTTACCAGATGGATTATGATGCGAAAGTGAAAAAACTGGCTCATGAGCAGTACGCTAAATTAAGTTATGACATCGGTAACCCGTTTGAAAGTCCTTCAGCAGTTATTCAAAGTTATATCAACGAAAATCAGAATGGTGCCAATGCCACAGAAATGCGGTCATTACTGGTGAAATCTTATCTGTATTCCGGAAACTATAAAGAAACGCTGAACGCGATTGACAGATTGCAGAGTTCAACTCCTGAGATCAACAAGGTAGATCAGGAAGTTTCTTATTTATTGGGAACTGAAGAATTCAATAAAGGAAATTATGATGAAGCTGAAAAGTATTTCTTAAGAAGTCTTGGTTTCAATATCAATAAAGAATTTAACAGCAGAGCTTTATACTGGCTGGCACAGGTGTATTACCAGAAAGGAAATTATCCGTCTGCCATTGTTCGTTATGAAAAACTTTTAAACGAAAACTTCCCTGAAAAGCAGCAACTTCCTTATGACTTAGGATATGCCTATTTCAAATCCAAAAAATTTGATCAGGCTGCCACATATTTCAAACAGTATCTTGCCAATCCTAAACCTGAATTTAAAAATGATGCAGAACTTCGTCTTGCAGATATCCATTATGCCAACAATGATCTGAACGAAGCGATTGCCATTTATGATAAAAATGAAGATGCCACGGATTATACTTTATATCAGAAAGCAATGGCTTTAGGATTCAAAGGGGATACGCAGGCAAAAATTAACAACCTTAAAAACCTTTTATCAAAATACCCTGATTCTGAATATTACGATGATGCTCAGTACGAAATAGGAACGGCATACGCTGCTCAGGATGATTTTGCGAATTCCAATGATTATTTCGGAAAAGTAATTAAAGGTTCTTCCGACAAAGATCTGATCGCGAATGCTTCTATCTACAGAGCACAGAATTATATTGACCAGAATCAGAATGATAAAGCACTTTCTGAATTGAAATCTTTGGGTGAACAGTATAAAAATACAGCATATGCTCAAAAGGTGGTTCAGGCTGCCAAACCTATCTTCACGAAAAACGGAGACGTTTCAGGCTATGAAACTTTCGCAAGAAATATTGGGGTAAATGTAGATGCTGCTGAAATTGATGAGATCAACTTATCAACAGGTAAACAGCTGTTCGCGAAGAAAGATTATAAGAACGCCATTTCTTATTACGAAAAGTATCTGACACAGAACCCGACAGGGGAAGGATTGTATCAGGCGAAGTATGAATTGGGAGAAAGTTATTACCAGACCAATAATTCAACTAAAGCTTTACTTGTACTTCAGGAAGTTGCTGGAATTCAGAACGATTACCAGGATGACGCACAAACTCGTTTAGCTCAGATCTTCCTTGCACAAGGGAATAAAGCGGAAGCCAAAAAGTACCTTGAAGGCATTAAAAATTCTTCCAATATCAGCATTAAAAACTATGCGAACGTTGAATTGATGAAGCTGTATGCAGAAGAAAATAACTTCTCTGAAGCTGAAAAACTAGCCAATGCAGTAATCGCCAATTCTAAAAACTCAGCAGCCGTTATTGAAACTGCGAAGGTGATCAAAGCAAGAAGCCTGATGAATTCAGGAAAAGATAAAGATGCTCAGACAGCCTATACTTCTCTTGAAAAATCATCCAATACTTCGGTAGCTGCGGAAGCTTTATATGCTAAAGCCTATTATCAGAATAAAGGAAAGGCTTTCAAGTCTTCTAATGAAACGATCTTTAAGCTTGCCAACAACTATGCTTCGGAAGAATTCTGGGGGGCAAAAGCCTTGGTATTGATGGCGAAAAACTATATCGGTCTGAAGGATAATTACCAGGCAAGTTATACGTGTGATCAGATCATTGCCAATTATAAGGATTTCCCTGAAATTGTTGCAGAAGCAAAAGAAGTTAAAAAACAGATTAAGAAATAGGAAATGAAGGGTTTTAAAATTGCTGCTTGTTCTTTCTTAGTTTCGGCTTCACTCTGGAGCTGTATCCCATCGTACAGTGCCTATCCAAAAGAGTATAACCATGCAAAAGCTGATTTCGAAAAGCAAAAAGCTTTTGTAGTGAATAAAGAGCTTAAGAGAGAATTTGAGATTTTAAAACATTCTGATATTTATGAAATCGTGGAAGATAGTACCCATGCAGTTAAAATCACACTGCATCCGATGAAGACCTATACTCCTCCTTGTGGAAACCCAATGATTGGGAGTATGATTACAGTCGGGTTGCTGCCTTCGGGATTTCCGTACGATATTGTTTACAGTTATGATGTAGCTGAGAACAGTGAAACAAAAAATTATCAATACAAATTACAAGTTTATCAAAGCCTTTGGCTGTTTAATATATTCAGACTGGGGAGAACTTTTTCAAAACAGTCGGGGAAAGCTTTATTAGGCAGTTATATTGCTTCCAATAAATAAAAGCCCGTTATATATTTTTTTCAAATAAAGAAAATATGAACAAGAAAATTCAAATATTATCCATATTATTTTTAGGGGTTTCGTCGGTGGCGTTTTCCCAGATCAAGGAGGAAAAACTGGTTCTTAACAAAAAAAGAGAACCAGAAGTGAAGAAGATCGAGAAGAAGAAAACTTCCGTAGAAACGATTAAAAATTATCCGCCTGAAGAGAAATCACAGAATCCTGTGAAGTATACTATCACAGATGTTCCTGCTGTTTCAGACTTCAAAACTTCAACGATTCAGGGAGAGGATGTAGCTCCGAAATTTGACGGGACCGCTCAGAATAACTATTTCCAGTTCGGAATGGGTAATTATGGGAAAGTCTTAGTAGATGGAAATGTTTCCAAAACCCTGGAGAATAAGCTTGAAGTAGGAGCAGATGTTCATGTTCTCTCTACGAATGGTCTTAAAAAAGATTATGACTGGAAATCCGGGCAGACATCAGCCAATATCGGTGCGTTCTTAAACTCTTACGGCGAAAAGGGTAAATTCAACCTTAATGCTGAATATGGTCTGGACAGCTATAATTATTATGGAATTTATGCTATGCAGCCTACCGGTGAACTTGACCTGAAACAAAAAGTCAATCAGTTTAAAGTAAACGGGTATTATGATTTTTATTCTAATGAAATACTGAATGATATAAGGGTAAAATCATCTTTCCTGAAAGATCATTTTGATGCCCAGGAAAACCAGGTTTCAATTCTTGCCAATTTCTCCAAACATGCTGTTGAATTAGGAAAATCAGGAATCAATCTGAATGCTGATCTTGGAGTGGGATTAGATGCTGTGAAGACAGATTTTGCCATCAGGGATAAAAACTCAGCTAACTTTTTCAATACCAGCCTGGCTCCTAAAGTGACCTTCAGAAAAGGAGACTCTTATTTGATGTTAGGATCTTCATTCTCTTTCCTGAATGCTAAGAATTCCAATGACCAGCTGGAACAGCAAAAAAATAATAAGACTTACTGGTTCCCGCAGGCAGAATTCCAGTTTGCTGCTGCTAATGAATTTAAATTCTACGGAGGGGTAGACGGTGGTCTGAAACTGAATACTTACGGAGATATGCTGCAGACGAATCCATTCATCCTTTCTGACCAGTTTTTAAAGCCTACAGAGACGAAATATCATTTTTATGTAGGTTTGAGAGGAGATATTGATGAAACGCTGAAATACGACTTCTCTGCAGGTTACGGAAAAATGAGAGACATTATGTTCTTTAAGGCCAATGATCTTTTTGATAACACTTCTGTTAACCGTTCTGCTTACAACTTTGCCAATACATTCTCTGCAATATATGATGACGGAAATGTAAGTGATATCAAAGGAAGCGTACAGTATTTCCCGTTAGCCAATCTTATTTTAGACGGAGAGTTAAGATTTACGAAGTACAATCTTAAGAATTATGACAATATTTATAACGTTCCTTTGTTCAATGCAAGTATCGGAGCAAAATATACGATGCTTGACAAAAAGTTATTGTTAGGATTTAAAGGAATCTTTGCAAGTGACAGAACGACAAACTCTTATGTAATTGAAGCAGTAGGTGCACCGAATGTAATTTATCAGTCTACGGAGAATACAAATGATAAAGTTGGCGGGTATGCTGATTTAAATCTTTCTGCAGAGTATAAAATTCACAAAAATTTCAGTATTTTCGCACTCGGAAATAATCTTCTGAGCTCCAAATACCAGACGTACAAAGGCTATAAAGTCCTTGGTGCACAGATTCTGGGAGGGGTGAAAATTACTTTCTAAAGTGTAAATGACAGGTAATCAGGTATTACTCATTACTTATCATACATTACTGATGAATACGGCTGCATAGTTTAATGGATAGAACTTCGGATTTCGGCTCCGACAGTGAGGGTTCGAATCCTTCTGCGGTCACCTTTCGGGAAAAAGCATTTTCAAAAGTGCTTTTTCCTTTTTTTTTATCTTTTAACTTGTTGCTAATCAATAATATGTGAGAGAGTGCGGAATTTAGCTTAGGTGTTCGAAATGAATTTTCATGAAACTCAAGTTTTTCTGCTAATATCGAACACAGTATGGTGTTTTTAGTTTCATCATTCCCCTGTACATACAGTTTATACAGGTTTGGGACGATTTTAATCACGCGATCAAGCTTGAGCTTAATGTCAGAATTTTTATTAGATAATTTATGATTCTGTAGAGAGATTTCAAGATCATCAATTTTCTTCTTACATTCATTTTTTATAAGTTGATAATCATCATAGTCCAATCTATCTTCTAAATATTTTTCCCTCGCATTATTGAGACGATTATTTAAGGATTGGATCTGGCTGGAAATTTCTTTCTTTTGTGCATCAATATCTTCTTGGATATATTTGAAATTAGTAAAGATTATCTCTTTGAGTAAAGTATTAACTCCCTCGTGATACTCATATTTTTGTAATTCTTTTTCAAATGCACAATTAATTATATTAGAACGATACCTGTAGCCGCAAGTAGAATTACAGTGATAGTAATAGTAAATACTTTTTTTCCCTTTTGAACCGCTACCTGAAATATGCCCTCCACATCTTGGGCATTTCAAAAATCCTCTCAACGGAAATTCTTTTGCAGCATTAATTTTGCCCTTTGGTCTTTCGGTTGTAGTTATACCGCTCAAAACCATTTGCACTTTATTGAACAAACTTTCTGAAATTAAACTTTCATGTTTGCCGTCAACTGTACATGCATCTTCATCCTTGTATGGCTTAATATATATCTTTCCACAGTACAATGGATTTTTTATTGCTCTATAAAAAGATGTTCTACTTATTTTAGTACCAGCCATAGTGTTCATCTTTAGTCTAATTTGATTTATAGAGTATTTACCTTTGGCAATCTCATTAAAAGCCCAACGCATATTTGATGCTTCTGGCTCTTTCAATGCTATATATTTTCTACCATCTTCACTGCATTTATTAATATATCCATAGGAAGCAGTGCCCATTAGTCGTCCTTCTTTTTGGGCTCTTCTCATACCGTAGAAAGTATTTAGGGCTCGTCGGTCATTTTCTACTTCTGGTGCAGCCAAATAAATGGCTAGCATCATCTTATTTTCAGGAATTGACATATCTAATGGTTGCTCTATAGCTTGTGGCGAAATGTTATTGCTTAGAAGCAATTTAATCATTTGATATGCGTCACCTGCATTTCTACTAAAACGATCCCATTTTGTAAATAAAATCAAGTTAGATCGCAAACTTCTTTTCTTTATATTTTGAATATAATTGTTCCATTCAGGACGATTAAAATTTTTAGCTGAATGATCTTCAAAGATTACCTGACCAATGGTTATTTCATTCTGCTGGCAATACTTTTCTAACCTCTCGTGCTGATCTCTTTGTGAATAACCTTTATCAGCCTGTTCATCTGTTGATACCCTAATATATAAATCTGCTATCTTCATGGTAAGTCTGTAAATAATAAATTACGGATTGTAAAAAAGAATAATATGTTTGTTCATATAAATATAAAATTAAACTCACTTATATGCAAATAAGCTGGTCCATATGTTGTCTTTGTAACTAATATCAGCTGTTTACTTCATGCCAATAGCATGTATTTGAAACCAGAGGTGAACAACTATTTAAGTCTATCTTGTCCTTTTAATATCCTTATCGGTAATCAGATTACCTATTTTTTGCTCCTCTTTTTTAAGTAGTATACTTGCATTATGCGCCTCCGCCTTTGGGGTAATAGAAAATAGCACCTGATTCTCGAAATTCCTTTCCTTCATAAAATCTATTTCTTTGTTGGTTTTCATTCTTTTTTCTTTCTCTTTTTTGTACTGAACGAGTAAATGTATTTTAATATCTGGAAGATCCTCTAATTTTTTATCCAGCTGCGCAATTTTGATTTCAGTAGCTTTTGTTTGCTTTTCAATTTCATGAACATTCACACCTTTCATAGCCAATTCTTCAATAACCTCTGTAACTAAAGCCTTAGCAGCATCAATAGCTTTCTGATAGTTTGTCAGCTGATCGGTCCAGTACTCTGCATTTTCTCCCGTCTCTTTTGAATAACCTAATATCCTGTCATAACTATGTTGCGCTCTTGCTACCTCCTGTTGAACCTTGGTAAATCCCTCATATTTTCTTAATATAAATGCAGAATCCGCTAAAAACTTATTTTTCTTACTTTCAATTTTCTTTTTCATCAGTTCGATTTCAATATTCGCCCTGGTTTCAGGATTTGTAATAATGGCAGTTTTGAGCTCCTGCGTGCTGATATCAGAGATATCAAGTACATCAGCACCTTTCTTCATAGCTTCAAGGTACCTTGCCTGTTTTGATTGCAACTTCTGAAGCATAAATACATCGATGCTGTCATTGGTCAGCATAAAATTAACTCTCACATTTTCGTGTCTGTTTCCCTGTCTCCATGCACGTCCTTCAACTTGTCTTAATGTGGTAAAGTTGTAGGGCAGTGATAGCAGATAAAGATCAGTGGTATTTTCCTGCAGATTCATTCCCTCTTGGATGGCTTCACTTCCGATAATAACTTTTATTTTTCCAATGTTAAAATCATTTTGTATCGATATTCTTTGACTTTTAGTGGTCGCGCCCGTAATTATGCCTATTTCTTCAGGTTTGTAACCAATATTTGTCACAAGATATTCTTTCATCCTTGGAAATTCTGCAACAGCTAGCTCAGAATAGATGATTTGTCCCGCTTCCGGAATGTCCCGCTTATTCTGCCGGATCAGATTCATTGTTTCATTCAACTTAGGCGAATTTTCAATAAATTCATCTACTGAGGGAAATTCTCCATAATAGTACGGCGACAAATAAGGTGAAATAGCAATTAACCTCGCATTAAGAATATGAGTAAGAATTGCCCCCTTTTCATTTTCATCAAAGTTATCCGTCAATTGTTCATACTGTTCCTCAGTCAGGTCATTTTGTTCAATTTTATATTCTTTATTAATTTTATTAGGACGGACCAGTTCAGGATTATCTTCTTCGCCTTTTATATCAATAAATTCTGATAAAAGCTGCTGGAACAAAGAATTATTTTTGAACCTGCGAACATTGGCTTTGAACTTCACATCGCCCTTCGCGTCGATCTCCATATCGTTATCAGCCTCCATGAAGGTTTCAAAGAATGTATTGGCATTGAAATACCCTGATTCTTCCAGACGTTTATTGGCGATCAATGAAAGGATAGAATAATATTCAAGAGGTTTGTTAGTGAATGGAGTAGCGGAAAGTAGAGTGACATTCCTCCCGTTGTATTTTTCCTGAATATATTGCGCAGCCATCCAGGTATTGATGCCTAATTTGGAAGTCTGCTGGTTCTGACTTCTGAAGTCGGAAGAGAATCTCCTGTCTTCAATTCTTACTTTACCTACAATATGATTTGCGTTATGAACTTCGTCGAAGGTCATATGATCGAAACCAAAATCTTCCCAATCGTAGATTTTTCCACGCTTCATTTTGCCCTCCACTTCTTTGATTTTCTCCATTTCTTTTTGGAAATCCCGTTCGCTTATGGAATTTACACTTCGTAATTCGCTTTCTGATATATAGGAAAACTTAGAAGAAAGATCCAGAGTGATACTTTCTGAAAATCCGATATTGTTAAAGCCTTCATAAGTAACGATTGTAATCTCCCCATTTTTGTTATCAAATTTTGAAAGATCATAATCGTTACCCAAATTACCAAGGACATTAACCTTAGCATCAGGTATCGTTTCAAAAATCGTTTCCACCCATTGTTTAAGAATACTGTCGTTCGGTACAATGATCAAGGGTCTTTTAGAATTGCCACGTTCCATTGCTTCGTGCATAGAAAGGATTCCTGATAGTGTTTTTCCAAATCCCACTTCATGCGCCAGAAGACCAACACCTTTTGTTGTCAGTCTTCCTATGCCTGCTTTTTGAACCTCGGTTAATCTAAGTTCTTGTCCCTTGAAATTTTTATGAATTTTTGAAAAGAGAGGAAATCTTGAATAGTCAGGAACGTGGATATTATTGTAATTCCTATTAAACTCTTTGACAAATCGCTCCCGAAGCTCATCCGATAACTCTTCCCGGATAAATTTCTGGAAAAGGTCATTAGCGGCGGCTTTTCTTCTTTCCCTTATGAGTGCATTTCTTTCCTTGTCACTACCAGTTACCGTATCGTTATCAACAAATTGTCTGACTTCCCATGCTGAAGATCCTTGGAAGGCATCGCTTGATAAAGTCCCAACAAAATCTTTAAATTTTTCCGCTAGATTATAATCAACAATAACAACTTCGCTGAGCTTGGTATTATAATTATATCTTTCTTTTTCTACCTGCCCCAATGCGAACTGATGCACAAATTCGTGATTGGGGCTAATATATATTTCGTCTATAGATTTAGGTTTCGGAAGAACACTTTCGAGTAATGCTTTCTGCTTTAAATATTGAGCTTCTGAGTATCCTTCGGAAAAGGAAGCCTTAAAATCAATTTCTAATTGCTCTAGTTTTTTATAAATGTTTCCTTCGGCATAATAAAAGTCATGAACCCATTTTCCATCAATGAAATTCGCATATTGATGATGCTTACCGTTTTTATTTAAGACTCCTTCATAAGTCGTGTCTCGAAAAGCTTCCAGTTCCTCAGGTGAGATATCAGAATTGCTCTGAAGAGAAGTATTAACGATTTCATCTTTTTTGGAAAACAAGTACTTTAATACTCCTTTCTTTATTTCCGGTTTAGTCTGAATCCTATACTCTGAATCTTTTTTTGTTTGGTGGGACTGAATGACCCGATCAGCCTTTTCAAGAATTTCAGATAGTTGTTCTTGATTAAATTTTTTTGGATTTTCGGATAATTGACCTTGTAGCTTTTTATATTTGTCAGTCTCCTTTAAAATTGCAAGTGATTTGAATTTTATATCATTAAGAGTAGAAAGCACTGCCCGAATCTTATTCTGAACCTCTACAAAATCAATTTCAGCTGTTTTTCCCAGATCACTTTTTTTGGCTGAAACTATATTGTCTGCTTGCTTTTCTGGTTCGAGGTTATCATATAACAAATCTTCGAAAAGGTTTCCTATCCGTTCAGTTTTCTTTACTTCTTGAAGCCTTTGTAACTGACTTAATGCTTCGTCCAGGTTTCCGTGAACGTAGAGTTCCATCCTTCCAAAACGATTAGGTTTTTCGCGGATTTCGCCCAGAATATTTTGGGGATTCCTTTCAAAATGGTCAGAAATGTTATGCGCGATTTTCTGGCTGTCTTTTCGAAGAAAAATAATATCAGTCCCAACCTTTGTTCCTGCGAAGGCTCCGGTCGGTAACCGGAAAGCTTTTACAAGCTCAGCATTTTTAAGGTTATTCTGGCGGTTCAGCCAGCCGGAAGGAAGAACCATTGCTAAGATTCCATCATGTTTCAAAACATCTAGACTACGTTTAACGAAATAGTCTTCGTACTTGGAAATTTTCGATTCCTCACCCAATCCTTTGTAGAAACCCCGATGCTCTCCATACGGGGGATTACCTATAATTAAATCATAATGCTGATATATTTCGTTTTTGTTTCCTTGCTCATCAATAAATTCTGTTTCAAAAGAACGAACATTAATAGACGCTTCGGGGTGTAGAATTTTAGCAATTTTTGCTGTAGTTTCGTTTATCTCAAATGCGGAAATACTAACATTCACTGGCAGGTCTTTGGCAGCATATAAAAAAAAAATTTCCGGTACCGACGCTCGGTTCCAAAACGGAAATTTCAGTCTGACCTTTGAATTGATCTTTAATAAGGTTTCTGACAGCATCTACGATTTTTCGGTCAGTATAATATTCGTCAAGTATCCCACGACCTTCCTTGGCTATCCCACCGCTTTTAAATTGACCACAAATGTCTTTTAATTCATCGGTAATCGAGATGCCTTCATTAATGAAGACTTCTTTACTCTCAGAAATAAAACAAGTTGCGGACACTACTTCTGCAACTTGTTCATTGGTCAGCTTTTGACCATTATATTTTGAAATGATACTTTCTAATTCTACCTCCTTTGTAGAAGTATCACTTATTTCGGAAAATCCTCTTTTGTATCTTCCTGCACTGGGCGCAATTCTCCCGGATATGATTCGCCCCACGGAATGTTTTTGTTCATCATTCTGCGATTCTGCTGTGTCAATGGCTCTTCTTGTTGATTCTCCGGCTCTGAAATCGTCCCGCTCTGTGTCTCCAAATCCATTTCCAGCATTGTCGCTGCCCATATTTTGTCTGACTCCGTAATTTCTGTTATGTTGGGATTGGTCTTCATCACCAATTCCGACAAGGTTTTGTCCAGATGTTCCGGATTCCAAGTGCTTAGTTTCGGATAGTCCGCTTGATTTAGTTCTAGTCTCGGCATCTTCTGAGAGTTTTGTTTCTACTAAGTTAGAATTTATATTTTGTTGTTGCAATTTCTTTTCAAGATATGCAGTCAGATCTTTATTGCCATTTTGAGAAATTGCATATACGTTTCGAATATCTTTAATGTTCTTTTCCTTATATTCCAGAAGGATTTTAAGCGTTAGCGCGTCTCCGGTTCTGGTGCCTTCAAAACAGAGAAAGATCTTTCCATCGAAATTTTGAAAACGGTTCAGGAATTTCTTGGTATTGGTAGCTGTGTTCAGCGAAACAAGCGTCCTGCTATTGGATTGTCTGTTAATTTCTAACAATTTCTGGAATGACTTTACATCCTCACCTTTTGGAAAAAGGATCAGTTCATTTTTATTTCCTTCAATAATAGAAATGTCATTAATTATGGGCTCAATCATTCTTACTTTGATTTACAAATTGATTAAATTCAAATAGTTCTTTAGCCTCCGGATCCCAGTCTTTTCTCGTAATGAGTTGAAGGGTTACGAAAATATCAGTCTTCTTATTGTAAGAATCAATACGTTCAATCCTGCCGCAATAATCCTTTTCCGCATGCTTGTACAGTGAATAGGGTAGGATAGTGTCAGTAGGGTAAACATAAAACCTAGTATAGTTCCAGGGAGAATTGATCTCGAAACGCTTGTATTGTTTCCCAAACAAAATGGTGTCAGATAATTTTCTTCTGTTCCTGTAATTCGGAATCCATTCTTTTGAAAATACAGCACCTGCTTTCTTATCAAATACCGATAGCGGTTTTTGTTTGAGCCCGATCTCTGAAAGTATAGCAGTCTTTCTTTCGGAATCCAATGGATAATACATAGAATCTATGATCAGAAATAGCTGCTTATTGATTTCAGGAAATGAGCGGTCCGGAACAATCTCGATCAGACCTTCTAACGAATAGCTCATTTTAGAGATATGAAAGCTCTGCATTTGATCCAGTCCTTTAGACGCATCAAAGTAGACATTCGAAATAATGTCGATTCCTCCTTTTTCGGATTTTATTTCTTTATGACAGGAAATTAAACCAAATAAAAGTGCTGCGGATAATAGTGTCAATTTTAATTTCATCTTGTTTGATTTAAAAAAAGCGGCAAATCATCAGACTTACCGCCTTCAGATAATGATCAGGTATTATTATCTTTTAATACTTTGCTCTTTCACATTGTTTTTTTCGTGCTTATTATCCTGTTCTAAACCTTCCAATGGCTTATTGCTGTTAAGCCGATTCATATCATTGTCATAGAGTTTAAGGTTTCTATTCTGGGGATCAAGAATAGCTTTTCCTTCTATGACAGAATCATCCTGCTTAAACTTTACTTTGACTATATTCCCTTTCTCCAAGGATTTTATGGCAGTTTCTTTCCATTCCGGCTTATCGAAAATAAGGCCAGCTTTGTCGGCTATCTTATCGGTGTCTACACCATATTTTTTGTAGAAATTCTGGAAAAGGTAGTTTCCTTTATCGGTTTTGGGCTGATTGAAGTCAAATTGAACAAAGGCAGGTTCTACCTGGTCGGTTTTAGGATTAAGAAATTCAATCTTCACACTTCGTCCTTCCAGAAGATTAATGGCTTCCTTCGCCGTAAAGCTGCTTTCCCTGCTCACCGGAAAATTGTGAGAGCGCTCTTCATTGTTCTCATTGGTCAATGTTGCCTGATATGAATTGAGGAAAATTCCGCCTCTTTCGGTTTTGTTGAATTTCAATGTAAAGTCAACATGGTTTCCAGGTGAGGCTTTGTCCGAACCTGTTTTTATTTCAAACTGCTGTTCTTTAGCATTGATCCCCTTTTCAAGATCTTTGTGAAGTTGTTCACCTTCACCGAAGCCAAGGTATTTCATCTGGTCTTTCAGGTACTGTACCTGGTCGAAATCTTTTTGTGTTTCCATCATGTTTGGATTTTGATTGTTAAATTTTATATCATTCGTTGTTAATATTCTGTACTGTGGAAAAGCATCTTCGTCCATATAAATATTAAGGATTTCGCCGCTTTCCAATAATTCATACGAAACGCCATATAGTGTTCTTTCCAATACTCCATAAGCTAACTCATATTTGTCATTTTTTGACATCACATGACCTTCGATGACATCCGGGATTTTGTCCAGTTGGTGTTCTGTAAGGGTATAATCTCCATCTGTTGTTCCGAATTCCTCTTGTTCTGCATAAGCTTTTCTTTGGTCTGCCGTAATCTCTAAGTTGTCCAGTATGAATTCGTTTTCCTTTTTTAATATCCTATAATTAAGTAGGTTTCTTTTCTCCTCTTCGGAAAGTTTTGGAGAGAGATTATTTTGAGCTGCTGATTCCTTTAAGTCCTTTTCGGCATCGCGTTTAAATTCGTCCAAACTTTTTGGAACATCATAAAAATCCTTCATACTTATCCATTCATTATTGCCATAAGGTGATCGACATTCCTGGGTTTGAAGGTCATAGCTGTAATAGCTATGACCATCTGGACTCCTAAGGGAACCACTTCCATCATCATAATCATTCCACATCCAGCCTTCCGGAAGATCTGACGCCGAAATCATATTTTCATCCCAGTTTGTCTCATACGGACGTGCGACAGAATCCATTCCCGACCTTTTTAGCTCGGCTTCAAAAATGCGGTAATGATGAGCCTGTTTTTCATCAATTTGCGTATAGGTCAAACCACTACTCAGTTCAGTCTTCTTGCTCAATTCTTTAGCCCAGACATCGGAGAGGAATTTTTGTTTATCTGCTTCGTTATCAGTTCCTCTATTCTTTTGAGAATGAATCTGCATAAATTTTTTCTCGCGATCAGAAAATTTCCGCTCACCATCATGGAAAAATATTTCCGGAGAAGTATTTTCCATTTCTTTTACAAAATCCTTATAGGCACGTGTTAGGGGAGTAATGTATTTAGCGTACCAGTTTAGGGCATTTGTAATTGCTGCAGGCGTTTGATCTTGATTAGTATAAAAGTCCTGTTTTTCAATATTCATAGGCCGCAAATCAAACGGCTCCGCATCCAGGCCATAATCAAAGGTATAACCGATAGCCTCGCATTCTTCCTGAAAAGCTTTGCAATCATTATAATCGAGTCCTAAGTGGGCGGCTTTTTCCTGCCAATGGCCACAGACTGCTTTTAACTCTTCGGGCAGTAGGTCGTAATCTTCAAATAAATCCATTTAATATTTATATTTTATGACTTGATATAGAAAGCAGAAGGTTATGTTAGGTTTATCTTTTAAACTTCCGTTTTTCTTCTTGCTGTTGTTCCTCATCCTCTATCATTTGATTGGCATCTTCGTATAGATCTTTATCGTTGACATTAAGCTCGATTTTAGAATTACCACTTTTAGCCATTTGCTTCTCATCACCAGATATGTTGTTTACGGAATCGATCTCTCTGGAAACGATATTCATATCATTTGAGATTTCTTTAGCAATCTGAGGGTGTTGGTCAATTTTGTCGTAGAGGAAGTTTTTAAGCTTTTGCAGTTCAATTTTATAGCGATTTAATTCCTGAATGTCCTTTTTATCTGCGATTATAGCTGTGAGTGAGGCGGCATTTTTAATAAAATCGAATTCCACTATTTTCTCATTTTCCTTATCGAAAATGAAAGCCTTTTTTTCTATATTCCATTTGTCCGGTGATTTTGTTAAGTCTTTGATGTCTGTGTATTGAACTTTTTCTTTGCTGTTTCTGAGAATTTCCGAGAGGCTTTTGTCCCTTTCAAGAAAGATAACCTTCAGTTGGGTATTATTGTCGGTGAGCTGAAAAGTAGCACGATTCTTATTGTTGTCAGCGACTATCGTATAACCACTCAAAAACTTCTGGACATCATCAGCACTTAATTTTTTTGAAAATGTCAGGTCTTCGTCAATGATGCCGTAGGTTTTGAGGTCTTCAGTCGGTAGATTGTGATGTTGCATAATATGATATTTTTATTGTTGACTGTATTTTTTAGTTCTGATACGATGCAGCAAGCAACTGATCAGCTTTGATGAGGTCATTGAGAAAATGTCCAGGGTTTATGTACTTTCCATTTTCCCTGACGGAAAAGTGCAGGTGCGCTCCGGTAGAGTTTCCGGAATTACCGCTTTTTGCGATGATGTATCCGGCTTTCACCAATTCTCCGGCTCTGTAGTAGATTTCCGAAAGATGTAGGTAAGCCGTTTCAAAACGGCCGTAATGCTTTACTTTAATAAAATTACCTCCTCCTTTACTGTCCCAGCCCGTTTCAGTAACCATACCGTCCATTACGGCATATACATTCTCGTAATGGGCTTTTAAGTCAATGCCATTATGTATTCTGGCTGTTCCGAATACCGGATGCATTCTTGTTCCATACGGGGATGCAATAGAAATTTCACGGCTCAATGGCATCGCTATTTTGGAGAATGCTAATTCTTTAGAGCCATTTTCAAAAGCCTTTTTTGTGATTGATAAAGACCTTTTTTGTTCAACATTAACAGTTTGACTATGAAGCTGTAAAATCAGTGAATCTTTTATTTTTTGCATATTCCATTTATTTCGATTTACTTCTGAACTTTCTTTGATGATAGCTTTTAAGGAGTCCAGTTCTTTTTTCAGCTCTGACCTGCTATTACTGTGAAAAATATTCTTCCAAAATTTTTTGCCGTTTTTTTGTTTTGATTCATTGATATCTCGAATGTACCTGTCTGTTATTGAATTGTCTGTTTTCTTTGGCAATACAGGTGTAAGTGTATTGAACTGACCAAACATGGACAGATGAAAAGAAAAAATCAATCCTGTTAAAAAATTTCTAGCTATTGATTTCATGATGCTGTTTTTATATGTTCATTGACAATAAGTTCGACTTCCCGATTGATCCTCCTGAAATTGGACATCAGTATTTCCTCTTTACGGTTCTTACCTTTTTTATCCAGAAATGAATAATAGACCGGCATTGCAACGTAATTATGTTTCTCTTTTTTGATGGTCTTCATATCCAGATTAATTTTTCCGTGAATCGCAGATGTTTTATATTCATCTGTATCGTTTAATTCACCCTGTGCAATCATCCCTACCATTTCACCGGTCTTCAACGCTGCAATCTTTCCTGCAGGTATCATGTTATCCATCTTCTCATTGATGCTGGTCGTCGTTCCCTGTTGTGATATGGACTGGGAATACGATTTCTGTTTGATCTTTCCGAATAGTTTTTCCAGCCAATCCAATGTATTTTTATCTCTGGCGGAACCTGAAATTATATTTCCGACAATGGCAGAAATGGTATCCGCCACCTCCTTTTTATAGAACTGTCTTAGCTGTGGAATTTCCTGTAGGCCAAGTAACACGGCAACCCTGTTGCTCCGAGCCGTTGCAACCACATTATCGATTTTATGGATATAAATGGTTGGGAACTCATCTGCAATAATTCCTCCCTGGAGATTATGCTTCGAATTGATCAGGCGCAGCGTTCTATTCAGAATTGAAGAATATAAAGCAGAATTGATATCCTGTGTTCCGGGATCAGATGCTAAAATAAGAATGGACGGATTTTCTCTGTCGGTAATTTTCAATTCAACTTCATCGCCCGAAAAAACCCAAAAGCTTTCTTTGGTAGCCAACCTTGAAAGGAAGATCTTTAAAGTTCCAATCTGCCCTTCCAGCTGATCAAAAGCTTTGTTGTCGTAAGCCGTTTTGAAGGGTGAAAGCAATGAGCCAATTTCTTCATTGGTAAACAACGTATCAAAGATCTCTTGATAGCTGCGGTTCATAAATGAAAGAATATGTGGCAGGTCCGAATATTTTCCGTTTTCAAGCGTGGCAAAGAAATAAATACAGGATGACAGAAAGTTGATTGCTGATTGGGTAAAGAACGCGTCTGATCCTCCACCGGAGCTGCTTCCTCCTTTTTGGAGTGAGGAAACCATTGATTCTGCCATTTCCTGAGCTTCTGCCAAAGTCTGGATATACTTTTTATGAAAAGGATTAACCCTTTTTGATCTTTCGACTTCATTCAGGTTGATGATGTGGAAACTATAATTGTAATCAGATTGCTTACTTTTTTTCAATAGATAATGATAATAGGCAATCTGCGCCAGGTCCGGAAATTTAAAATCATAAATACAGAGGCAGAAACCTTTAGCGATCATCTGACGAATCGCCGGATTGATCACTCCAAAAGATTTTCCAGAACCGGGTACTCCGATTACAATAGTACCCCTAAAAGGATCAATATTGATATAACCATTATAAGTTTTATTATTATATCTGAAAAAATATGGAATATTGATACTTGTATCAGTGTTAACCATCTCCTTATTCTGGTCAAAACTTTCTTCCACAATGTTCCATCTATCTTTTCCTATTTTCTGCTGTACTAGTTTAGAAATGCTATCAGCTCCCATCTGAAGGATAACAGCTCCTATAAAAGAAAGAACCGCATAGATGACTTGGAATAGGTTGAGTCCGGGAAGTACTTTTGGAAGTTTTGTATTCCCTGCTTCTTCCTGCCAAATTAGTGACGCCAACATCATCATTAATCCAGTTACCATTGGAACGACAATTTCCGTGGCGATATTGAGATCTTTCTTTTTCTTTGCCCTGGTCCCGATGGCAACAAGCCCGATCAGAATAAAGGTGGCTATTTTAGCATTTACCGGTGGATAAATAAAGCTCATTTTCGAGAAGTTCTTCAATAGATTGGAGACCACCGGGACATTAGCACTCATGTAAAAAAGCGAAGTACAATCCAGTGCAACGACTGCATAGACTGCCTTTTGCAGGAATCCGTAGATCTTGATCTGATGTTGTTGTTCTTGCATTAGGAATAGTTATTAAAGTATTCGTTCAGTAATTTGTGTTCCGTAAGTAAATCACGATGCAGCTTCTGCTGTTTTTTAAACATGTTTTCATGTTGTTTCTGCATTTCTATAAGGCTCTCGTCCAACCGACTTAACTGATCAACTAATTCTTGTGCTCGCTTTTCCGTCTTCTCAACAATATAAAACCGGCTGGCTTCTTCGCTAAACTTCTCAATTGATTCATAAAATTTTCTTAGATATCTGTAATCTTGATCAAGGTTCTTTAATTGATTTTGCTGCTCCTGATATTTCAGTTTAAATCTATCAAGGAAGACATCACGTTCCTTGTTTCCTTTAATCATTGAATTAATCAGTATGGCATAAACAATTACAGAAGTCACCATTATCAGATAAAAAAAAGCATTCACCATTTGCTCTAAACTAATAGACACCTCCATAATTAAGTTTTAAAAAGTGTCAGCTTTAAGAATATCTGAATAATTGATCTTCATTTCAATAGTCCTTCCGGAGAGCTGTTCCTCAATTAAGCGTATCACCATAACCTTGGAGTTCGGATAGGTGAACTTTTTAAATACATATATATTTCTGAGGTTTTTCCTGAAGTGCTTTTGAGGATTTAGCCGGAAGACAGGTGTCATCTCGATGCTTTGATTGTTGGTCGCTTTATGAATCTTTTTATCCTCAATGGAGAATTTGAGGTCTTCCAGGTCATAGCTCAGCTTGGAACTGTTTTTAAAAGTCATATCAAGAAAAATATAGTCGCCAACGACGTAGACGTTATTCAGCTGCATGCTGAGATTAAGATTTTTTTCTTTCCTGAGCGGATTTTTTTCAGCCTTATTCTGAATAATATCCATTGCAAATTTCCTCAGTTCACCGTTTGAGAAAGTCATTTTATCGAACTCGATGGGCTGCATCGCTTCTGGTTGAATGTGGATATTGGTTATCGTATTGAGATTATCCTGGTTTCTATACACTGCTTTGTACTGTGCAATGAAGGACTGCCCGACAACAGTGATGATTCCCACCGTATCTCCGCTGAAAAAAGAAATGTTTTGTTTCTTTTTATCCTTTTCGGAGATAGTGTTGTCGGTAATTTTAATTCTGGCGATATTGTTAGCCGGGAGATCGCCCGTCAGTTTATCGGTAGATAGATCAACATACTGAATGGGCTCCGGAGAGATCATATGAAGATTGATGCCCTCCGTGATCTCCAGTTCCGGCAGTTCAGAAATAATTTGTTCAGTAGTCGCAGTCTGCGCTGTTACAATTTGCGTTGTCAATAGTAATAGGCTGTACAATAAGGTTTTCATTATATTATTTATTTTGCTGGTTTTGCGAATCTTTAAGTTGTTTTTCGTCAATCAGGAATACATAAGAGTTGTATTTTAGTTTCGCTTTATTGGTTTTGATTAGATTGGCTATTGATTTAGAGGTGGAAGTGAATAATTTGGAACCGATGCTTGTAAAGAATCCCTGTCCGCCCACATCCATTTGGGTTCCCTGAACCGAGTTGCTTCCCATTTCCCGGATCATATCCCGGAAAACGCTTTGCGGTACATAGAGACCCTTCATTCCGTCCACATCGTAGATGGAGAGATTGACAGGAAAAATTTCACCGTTGGTAAATACAGATATAATTTTAAGATCAACTCTTTGCATCGAAAATCCGGAGATCTGTCCATAAAGTATGGAGCCTTTACTGATTTTCCGCTTGCCCACAAAAATGTCTTCCAATAAGCGGAACCTTATCCTGCTGCCGAGAAAACCTTTATTGTTTTCGTCAATAACAGCCTTGATGAAGCTGTTTTCCTTTTCTTTATAAAAAGCATTGAACACGCTGTTAATTCCTGATTTGCTGACATTAAATGTGGAATTCAGAAACTCTTCCATCTTTTCCTTATTGGCTTTGAGCCTTTGTTCCGCTGCCAATTTGCTTTGATATTCTGGATCTCTGGCTTTTTCCAGGGAATCCATCACGAGCATTTGCTGCTTCAGGTATTTAACAGGGTCAGGTTGGACATTGTTTGTCCCTTTAGAATTTTCAGTTGAGTGGCTGGTTTCTGATTTGCCATAATATTTATCATTCAGCATCCTGATAATTTCAGAAGACCTTTTGAAATCTTTATCCTCATTATGCTGCTTTGGATCATAATATGATGAAGGGTTTGCTTTGGCCTGATATCGGCTCTGCCTTGATGACACCGCTTTAAGGGAATCAATTTTTCTCTTTTGTGCTAATGACAACTGATCATCATAGCTTAGTAAGCTATCTTGTTCCTTATCCAGTCCTTCGAGCATTGTCCGGTTGTCATCTTTTTTGAAAAATGCGTCGTAAGCGTCATTCTTATTCATAATAGAATCCTTGGTTTCTCCCAGTGAAAGGGAAAGCTCTTTGGGTTTGTCTTTGGGTTTATTCTCTTTAGTAAGCTGCACCCCGACATAGCCGAAAAGAAGCAGGAAAGGCAGCGCCAAAAGCGGCAGCACGTATTTTTTCTGTTTGAAATTAATTTTCTTCATTGCGTTTTAATTTTTAAATAAATTGCCTCCGGTGCTACCGGCCATCTTTCAATTGCTGGTATCGGTTAAAGAGAAACTCTATTCTCAAGCTATCCTCTTTTTGTAAGGCATTCCCATCCCTCTTAGTTTTTAGTAATTTGAGTTCGCCAACAATCTTTTCCATTTCTTTATGTTGGACTGAAATAGGATTCTGACTGACGACCTTGTTGGAATAAAGAACAGGGGGCTTTATTTTAAATGAGGTATCAGAAGGAAAGAAAATTCCCTGTATCAGCGAGCCAGTGAAAGAAACCGAAAGAAAAATCATTGAATACATATAGAATCTTTTTGGATTTTTAACTGCACCGGCTAGCCATCTTTGCCCGGTTTGTTTTATAAAAGCATTCATTTTAGTACGAGTTTTTAGTTTGGTTAGAGATTTCTTCGTTGTCGATGATACGCCAGTTTTTCAGCAGCACGCCGTGTGGATTATTGGGACTTCTGATGATGTCCTCAAAGAAGCCTTCGGTGATGAGCTTTCTGGTGATGACCGATGATTTCCTGGTGATCATCTGCTTTCCGAAGAATTGAAATTTGTTCTGCTCCATACTAAGATGAATAGAATCAGCATGGATGCTCACCATCGAGCTTGAAGCCACGATTTGATTGTAAAAGCCTTTTTCCCGAAGATTGGTATATTCCTTTTTCCCGCTGTCATCAATGAGATAAAGAGACTTTTGAATATTCTCCTTGATGTAGGCATCGTCTGGAGCCAATGTAAAGAACAGCCGATGGAATAATTCGATCTGTGCTTTGTATTCAACAGGCCTGTTCAGAAGGACATCTGTTTGTTTGGCTAAAACCGGAACTCCATTATCCAGAACATAGATAGACTTCCGGGAGTCCTGGATCATCCGATATGAAAAGAAAAACCCCGCAATGACTACAAATACAGCAAAGCCAATGGCTGACAACGAAACGATCTTATTGATCTTGATTCTGTGTTCTATATTTTTGATAAGCATCTGTATTTTATAATTGATAATTAATAGTTGATTTTATTTTCCATTTTTCATTGCCTTTTCCACCCTTCCGGATGCAGAACCCGCTGCTGCAGATTTTACAGCAGATACGCCTCCTGTTTTTACCGCCATTACAGCAGTTTTGGCAGTGCTCGCCACCTTTCCGGCTGCATTTTTCATTTTCGTCATGGCACCTGCTCCGCCAGCAGAAACAATACTGTCTGCAATGGTTGGGGTCATTAATACCCCAGTACCAGTCACGATGTAGGCGACACAGGTAAAGAGCTGGTTATAGATCATTCCGGAATTGCTGACGTAGACCATTAGAGCATCCAGGTTGGTGACTGTTCCGTTGGTCAGTAAGGTATCGTATCGTTCTATTTCCATGGTGTAACCGGAAGCAATAAGCTGCTGACCGATGTTAATGATCGTGTACGCCACAAACGTATAGAGATTAATATTGATGAATTTAGAAACCCAGCTGTATAGGGAGTTTTCAAATCCCGGTACCAGTGCCATCCCGACAGCGATGGGTCCCAGTATAATTAAAATATAAGCCCAGATCTTCTGAATGAAAAAGATGAGATAGACGCAAATTCTAAGGATGGAAAGGCAGACAAACTCGATCACTTCGGCGACCAGTTTCTGCATCTGGAACTGCATCCTGATCTGCCATTCCTTGATAGGCTGTAACAGTTTATCAATCCCCTCACTGATATCAAACCAGGAATCATCCGCATCTTTTGAAGTATTGTTAATTACCTCCTGTTTGGCATCTTCTTCTGCATTGAGTTTAATGACCGCATCCAATAATTGTTGTTGTTTTTTGAATCGCTGTATCCTCAGGTCATTGACCTCGGATTCTATATCACTGAAAATAGCAATTCCGGGTTCGGCGATGGCTTCAAACGGCGCCTGTAGCAGATTGACAAATCCCGTCCAATAGACGAGGGTAAACCCAATAAGTATCGGTTTAAGCATCGGGGTGATTTCCCACTCACGGTCTCCGGCAGCCATCTGCCATCCCATATAGCCGAGATACATCAATGCTCCCAATCCTCCAATCGCCCTTCCTACTAATGCTGAGCCTTGTGCATTGTCCTGAACATTGGTATCCAGTTTGGTAAAGACCTCCATAAACCATTTTTCAAAAGCACCATCACCCTTTAGAAATTGAAGCAGGTTACTGTAATCGCCGTCAGTCTGGCAAAAACCCATTATCGGCAGTAATATAGCCAGAAGGCATAAAATTAATGTTGGTTTTCTATTCATAGCTAATATCTGTTTTTGTATTTCTGCATTACATTTTGAACAATGCCTTTGTCTGAAGCAGGCGTCCATTGATTGGGCAATGCCGTGGATAGATGACTGTTCAGGATGTTTTTGTAATCCAAAAGCAGCGTTGTTTTATTATTGTACTTCCTTAGTTCCTGAACAAATTTGCGCCAACGGATTATCGTTTCATGATACATAATGAAGCGTTTTCCCCTTGGCATATCCATCGAGCGTGACAATGAGTACTTTTCCTTGATCATATCCAGTTCCTCCTGTAATCTTTTTAAGGTGCCGGTTGTATTGAGCATTTCATAGGTCTGTTGGTCTTTCAGCCGCCATTCGATGAAATTCTGCGGGTTGTCCGGAAATTCGGTAACAGGTTTGAGCATTCGTTTGTAATACAGCAGCCAAAGTGGATCTGCATCGACTGTGGCCGAAGTCCAGTGCGCCAGGTCCTGAACGCTTCTTTTGTAGATCGTATCGGAGGCAGCCTTGATCTTCTTGGCTTCTTCTTCCTGGAACTTGAGCTGTGCGAATCGTAGATTTTGTTCTCCGGTAGGTTTTAAGGGGCGGATATCTTCTCCATCTTTATAATCCCTGTTGATCTTGGGAGCCCATATGCCCCAAACCGTCGCATAAGCAAAATTGGTCTGGATGCCTAGGAAATATTTCGGATATGGCCGCCAGTCTCCCCAGCTTTCAAAAGTCATTCGCTTGTGCTGGGCAACGATGGAAGGATCGTTCAGCCTCTTAACACTGACTTGTCCGAATATCAGGAAGGAAGCTAACAGAAGTTGTAATAGCTGTATTTTTTTTATTAATGTTTCCATAATTTTAATTGAAGATGTATTTGTATTTAGTAATAATATCTCCGACGATTGCCCTATCGATATTGATGTAATTCCTTAGAACCGGAACCTGATACAGGTATGGGATCTTCTTGGCATTTTCCAGTCTTAAAATGATATAGAGAATGTTGCCGTGAATATTTCTTACCCGTGTAAACACTTTTTCAATAAGCATTTCCCGATCCATTGAATCCATCAGGAAATCCTTATCTTCATTCATAATATCCTGTGCAACTTCCTGCTGGAGCTTGACGACCTGTTTTCCTATTTCAACATAATATTTTGAAACCAGCATAGCATATTCAGGATGCTGTGCGGACAGGTCCAGCATCTTATTGGAATTGCTGACAATCTTCCCTAGATACTGGTAGAGGTACATCAATTTTTTACTCTGGGTTAATGCAGAATTGACATTTTTCAACTGCTGATAGATGTATTCCTGTATCGCAATGACCTGTGCTGTTTTGTTTTTAATATCCTCGTATAATTCTTTTTGCTTTTTGTAAGAATCCAGGAATGCCTGCTCACTGGCTAAACGTACCCCATGATTGACCGTGATCTGTGACAGCAACTTGTCGTTAATTACGATCTGCTGGCTCTGAACTCCCGCAATCGAAAACAAAACAATACTGAAGGTGAATATTTTCTTCATAACTAAAAGGATTTGATGTTGTTCATGATGTCTTGCACGACCTGCCGGTCCCTGTTGACATAGTATTGGAAAGTTCTTTTGTTCCGTAAAACCTTAGCTTTTATATCCTTTATTTTTAAAAGCATATGCGTGGAATTTCTGCTCAGCGCTTTGACCTCTCCCAAAGCATAGTCCAGTAAGATCTTGCGCTCCGATTGTTCCATCTGGTTGATCGCTCCGTATGACAAAATAATTCCTGTCAATAATCGTAAGGTCATTTGAAGATCATCTACAAACTGCACCTGTGAAGGTAAAACTGCAATGATGGAATAAGGCGCAGTATTGATCTCATTAATGATCGCAGTTTGGTTATTCGTTATCTTGGTGATTTCCCTGCTCACTGCTACTCCTGCCGGAATCGCCTGTATGGCAAATGACACGATACGAAGCCTGTCCTGGATTTTGGTGACTTTTTCCTTAAAGTTTTTCCATTGTGATTGGTTAGCCGTTTCTACTGACGCATTGAGTGTTTGCTTTTGCCGCATCTCTTTCTGCCGATCGTGTTCCTTCATTGTAGCATTAATCTCAAGATCCATCATCGGGAAAGAAACATTTTCCTGTTGCCACGCTGGCGTAGAACCACCACCTGATGATGTCAACAGGCAATAAGCTGCAGCAAGGAACAGGGCACAGATCAGGTTCTTTTTCATCATTTTGAGTTTAAAAATTCCGTTTGTAGCGGTTCATAATATCATCCACAATGGCCTTATCGGTATTAATGTATCCGGCAAAAGGATTAATGGAATTCCAGAATCCCAGCCTGTTGGCTTTTTCCAGTCGCAGCTTAATGGCCAACAGCCACAGCTTTAGGTTTTTCACATTCCCTGAAATGTTGTGCAGGATCTTGTAGCGGTCTCCGGCAGTAGCCAAGTTCAGCTCACCCGAAGCCAAAATATCCGATACATCCGTTACGATCTTCAGGCTTTGCTCATAGGTTTTCTGTGAAGCTTTTACCCCAAAAATGGCATACTGCGGATGCTGTGATGCCAACTGGACCACTTGCGAGGAATACGTATAGCATTTGTTTAATTCGGAATAAATTTCCTTAACCTGGATACCGTTTTGTAATGTTCCGGAAACCTCTTTTAAGCCTTTCAGTATTTTATTCTGAATGTCATTGGCAGCAACCATTTGCGTTCCCACCCAGGTCTGCGCATCTTTTAACTTCGAGGTTTCATCAATAACCTCATTCTGCTTGGCTTTCAGATTTTCCGAATAAAGAATCATTGCAGCGGTTACCGTTGGATCGATGTAGGTATTCTGAGCGGATAGCAATCCACAGAACCCTAAAAATAGCATGCTAAACTTCGTCATATTGGTAGTCTTTATTAGTTATCAATTCCGAAAAGCTGATATCAAGGTCTTCCAATTCCTGTGAGATGATCTTGAAAATATTTTTCCCTGGGTGGTTTTTCTTCATCCTTTGGTAGTAAGAGACAACTTTATGATCCAAAGGATTCTGGTACAAATTCACTAAAGACACCAGGTTTTCAAGACTGTCGCCAAAGGCTTTTAAGTCCGAGACAATCTTTACCAAAGCCTCGTCATAATTGCCATACTGTTGCACATAATATTCAACTGCTGATTTCTCAGGCTTCTCGGTCGTATAAGTCAGATACTGCTCAAGCGACACCTCATTGCCATAGACCTCACCCTTGGAACCTCTCTTCAGGTAAAATTCCTTGAAGCGGCTCCGGCCGAATTTATTGTTGAGATTGTTGATCGTGAAGATCTTGTTTTGCTCCACTTTATTCAGCGATAACAAAGACGCTATGCGATCAAAATTGTCCTTGAACTTGGTTTGGTCTAACAGGATAAAGGTGTCAGAATTGTTGATAATGGAATCTTTGACTACGGCATTTCCAATGATGTCATCCAATTCCTGCGTTACAACTACGGCTTCACCCCAAAATTTCCTTACAGTTTTGTAGAGATACAGAATATATCCGCCCATCAGCTTACTGGCAATCGCTTTCCAGGCCTCTTCAATGATGAGGGCTTTTCTTCGGTCTTTACGTAGCCTCATCTTTTGAATAAACGTGTCCATAATGATGAGTGTTACGATCGGAAACAATTTCGGATTGTCCTTCACGTTGTCGATTTCGAAGACAATAAATGCTTCATCGAACAGCTTATTATCGGCAGATTCATTCAATGTGGTCGCATATCTTCCGCCTTTATAAAAATCCCTCAATACAAACAAAAACGTCCTGAGATTGAACTCTCTTTCCGTAATGTTGTGCTTTTTATTATTAAGATAAAGCGGCAGGAATTTATCGCAGTAATCATAGAATCCGTTGAAGGAAAGCTCTTTGGCAGGCAACTTTTCTTCAAGTTCTTTGATCTTTTTGATAATTGCCTTTCTCAACGATTCATTCCAATCTTCTGCCGTCTCCGGATGTTTAATAATTTCTGCAGATCTGATCAAGATGAGTTGTGTTTCATCGTAGATCTTTCTTCGCTCCATATCATTCAACGTTTCGTAAGCCTCGTAAACTTTGTAGAATTGTTCACTGTCATAGTCAGGATTATTGGCATTCTTATCCGGATGATAGAATTTCAATAATTTTCTTCCTGCTTCTTTCACTTCATCCGGGCTGGCATCGAAAGCAATTCCTAAAATATCATAATACGTTCGTTGCTCCTGGACCTCGCTCTCATATTCGGCAAAAACATCTTCTTCGTGAATATTGTACTTGTTGAGATAAAGAATGAGCTCTTCTGAAGTTTTATGGTTATACCATTCGGTTCCTGAATTGAAATATTGATGATAATAGGACATCAGCACATTATCCAGGATGGATTTCTGTGCAGACGATACTGTCGCATCCGGACCTTGCCATATCAGGAAGATAAGGTTGGTTAAAAATTCAATTTTCTCGATATTAAACTCTTTTTTATCCATTAGAAAAGGATTCATCGTGATCGGTTTTTCTTCGGTGTATTGAATATATCTACCGCCTTTATATTTGCAGGTTCCTGAATAAGAATCTCCGGTATCTACGATCACCACATCATAATTATAGGTCAGGTATTGCTCAACAATATTGTTCATCAGGAATGACTTCCCGGAGCCGGATGGTCCTAAAACAAATTTGTTTCGGTTATTGATCCTCCCGGTTTTCATTGGAAGATCAGCGGGATCAACCTTTAACGGAACGCCCTGCCGATCTGTAAATCTCAGGTAGAAGTTAGATTCTTCATTCACGGGATAACTTTCTTTAAAAAAAAAACACAAGGCCGCTTCGCTTGTCGTCATGAAAAGATCGTACTCCCTGAGTTCTGTGGCGTTACCCGGAATGGCTGCCCGAAACAGCTCCATCTGGTTGTAGGCATTTTTTGAAACGATAATCCCTTTTGTGAAGAGCTTATTCTCAATCATGGACTGGATTCCTTCCATTTCTTCCATAGTGTTTGTTGAAAATATCAGGGAAAAATGAGCATTGACCACTAGCTGACCGTCAATGGCAATATTATGCAGCAAGGTTTGGATCTCTTCTGCGATGATGGCATTGGACGGCGAGTTGTTGGCTGCACCTTCGTGTTTTTTCTTTTTCTTATCGAGCTCCCTTTGCTGCTGGGCCTGGATTGGAATCGTTATGACTTGATTGTAAACTATGGTTTCATAGTTTTCAAGCTCATTGATAAAGGTAAAATTATCAACGGCCGTTTCCGCGGCAGCTCCATTGCCTCCTAGAATAGAGTAGGACTCTATTTCAGAAGGAAGGTCAATATTTTCCACATCGACATAGGAAATGTTTTTGACACAGCGGTTTCCGATCTGCAAGTACGCGTTGGTACTTTTGATATTGTCAAAAGTGGGAATCTCAGAAAACTGCATAGACAAAACTCCGGAAATGTAATATTCAAAATCTTTCTCAAACAGAAATTCAGGCTCGCAGTCATTCTGCTTTAACAGCATAAATACCTTCTGAGATTTATCACGAAGCTCCTTATAACTCTTTTCGGAAAAATTGTAATGTTTGTTTTTCTTTTTCAGTTTGTCGTCGACTATATCAGTAAAGAGCAAAATGGTCTCAATAGTTTTGAAGAGTCTGCCTTCAAAATGATCTGAATATTTCTGCTGGAGGAATTGGGTGGATGGCTCAGCAGTATATTTCTTTTTAGTGAATATATCCAGTTTTTGAACAATCCGTCCTTCGCCTATAATGGAGACCACCTGATTTAATACGGTGTGAAATTCCAGGTAATTGTCCGGATCAGCAGAATACTGCTGAACGATGTTTTTGATTCTGATCCCGATGATGGGATTGCCGTATTGTCCAAACAGCACGTCAAAATCCCAATTGAAATCCTTTCCGTAATCGTAGCCGATGAACGGAATGTCAAATACTTGTTTTTTTGCTGTTGCCATTCTTTAAAATTTTATTATTGTTTAGTCTTTTTGGGAAAATGAAGATGTGATCGAAGTGTTTGGTCTTGTTATACAGACCGTATTTGTCCTGTCTTTTGAAGATCAGGTAAACACCTCCGGCTGTTGTTGCAAGCCCCAGGAGTGAGCCGAGCAATCCGAATTTGGATAGTACCAGGGCGGCAACAACGCCAGCGCCGATAACTGCCACGGCGTAAATGATGTACTTGCCTTTAAGCCCGAAGAATACAAGAGGCTTTTTCAGCCCCTTGTAAAGGTAGAATCCCATTTTAGGCAAAAAAGGAGGTTACGAATTCCGGAACAACGATCAGGAAGATCATGGCACCGCCATAACCCAGGATTTCTTTGTTGACGTCCTGGTCGCCGTTGGTCCATTTATTATACACTCTCAGACCGCCAATAAAACCAACCAATCCGCCGACGGCTTTTAAGATCAGCTTTATCGGGTCCCAATAGTCTTTAATATCATTGGCTGCGTTTGAAATGGCTGTTGCACCGCCTTGCGCCAGCATTGGTGTAACGGCTAGCAGTAGCAATGCTGCGGTGAATAATTTTTTTGTTGTCAGGTAACGTTTGTGCGTGTTTTTCATCATATTGAAATTTTATATTGAATTGTGTTTTTGCTTAGAAAAAGGCATAGGAAATGTGCTATCCGACTCAATAGAGCGGATCATTGGTGTATTGAAAATTGTCGTTTTCCTTTCTAGATCATTGAATGGTAGACCTTGAATCCGTCACGGTCTGCAAGTACCTGGACGTGGGTTTCAGCCAGATTGAGGAATTGGTTAAATTGCTGTTTCAGCCTTTGAGAAGCATCTTCTTTATTTTGTTCAGCTTGGAGAATCTCATCATTTTGAGAAGGCAGTTCTGAGAACTCTCTGCTTTCAATGTATTGACTATCTTCTTGATCTGTTGAATCGTGTTGTGTCGTCGGATGTTCATCGATGTTATACGTATCTTCTAGCATATTGATAGCTTGCTCAGATTCAAATTTCTGTCGGTAGTAATCAAGGTGCCGGTTTTCATCAGTGTCTTCTTCAGTAGAAGGGAAAGGCTCTTTTTTGTGGAACGAAGTTGGGGTGCTGAGCTGTTCCACATCATCAATGTTGACCTCTATTATTTCATTCGTATTTACCTCAGCAAAGGCTGCGAGGGCGAATTCTTCACCTTCTTCGTCTTTTAAGACAGTGTCCTTTTTAAGGAAAAGGTCATAAAGGATATTTCCTGCGTAATAGAGCAGATAAACGGCCAGAATGGTAATACATATTTTGATCATCGTGGGTAAAGTGTTTTTAGTAGGTTGAATTATTATAGGTTAATTTCCAGCTTTTGGTTAATGTGATTAATCAATTCCATAAATGGATTTTTCACAGCATATTTCTGTTCATAAGTCAGTTTTCTTGTATCAATGGTCTGAAGACAGTTCCTTTTGAATACAGGACTTTTCAACAGTATTCCGTATTTGCTGATCTCAGCATCCATACCTTCCTGGTTCTGGTATTTATAGCCTTTATCGTATTTCGACCGTATGAATATCCGTTCTGCCTGGCTTTCGAGCAATCCTAAAAAATTGATAAACACAAGGGTTGATTTAGCGGAGACATTGGAATATTCAAACGGGATTACGATAAAATCACTGTAGATCAGTAGATCACTATAACGCGCATCTAAGGTTCCAGCCAGGTCAAAAAGATGGACATCTTCACTTTCCTTCATTTCAATAAGATGTTCAAAGTCCGAGAACGGCTGCTCGTTGTCCTCATCGATGATCTCTACATCATAAAGCTTCGGCAGATCTGATTCCTCGTCTTCTCGCCATTTATGACAGAAAGATTTCTGAAAATCAAAATCGAAAACTTTAACCTTTCTTTCAGACATTCCCGAAATATAATTGGCAAAAGCAATCGCAAGCGTGGTTTTACCAGTTCCTCCTTTTTGTGTTCCAAATGTTATGATCATCGCTTTTGTTTTTTTGCTGCCTATTTCGTTTCCGGGTGGCCCAATCGAACGCACCTCGTTTATCTCTTTTTTTTCTTCCGTTTTTTCCGCTCATCCTCCACCAGGTCTTTTGCTCCGCCTGAGCTATTCTGCCATTCAAAAAGCATTTCATTGACGGCCTGTTTAAATTCCTTTTCGGTGTTACTTTCGGCCAGCTTTTCACTTTTAATTTTCGGATTCAGAAACTTTTGATACTGTTGTTCGCCAATCAACAATTGCAGTTCTCCGATAAAATGCAGCTTGGAATGAACAGCATAATATTTTCCGTCCTCTGATCTCACCAGGCTTACATCATATTTACCCTGGGTTTTGAGATATTGTTTTACATCATTCCTGATCCTATTGAATATTTCTTTGTTTTTCAGTTTTTTATTGTCAAACAGCATATAATCGCTCAGTTCATTTTCAGGATAGGTTGCTTTCAAATATTTCAGCAGTACGTTTTTGGTTTCAGCATTGGGAATGCTGTAATCTTTCAACTGCTCAAAAAGTCTTTTATTCATTATTGCCGAGGTGAATTCAAATAAGCTACCCATTTTCATGATTTCACCGCCTTTATAAACTGCGCCTGTCTTGTGATCGATCAATGTATAACCAAAAGGTTTGTTGCCATCCTTATGATGAAATACGACATCAATTCCGAAGAGGTCCCTCAGTTTTTTCTGAAGCTCGCTTTCAAATTCTATTTCCGGTTTCCAATGATCTTTGTGCTTTTCCTCCGGAAGCATGGCTTCCTGCTTTCTATAGTCATCAACCCTGAATACTCTATTAGAATACAGCCCTTTGTACTTTGAAAAAATGGCTCTGATCTGCTTTACCCGTTTCTCGTTCATTTTATTGCTGAAAACAATTTGATCAGCTGAGAACCTTCGTTGTACTATGCCGTTTTTTGAAATGGTAACGGATCTTCCATCATTTGTGTTTTCGCTAAGTTGATAACCATTTCTGTTAAGCAAAGTCCTAAGTTGCTGAAAAGAGCCAATTTTATAGTTCAAGAGTTTATCTAATTTTTCCTTCTCATTAATTCCATATAGTTTTTCTATCACCCTGGTCAAAGCTTTTTGCGCCTTTAGCTTTTCGTAACTGTCATCAATCTTTTTTCCGGTCTGCTTATCTACTCTTGTGGAAACAATATGGATGTGATTGTTCTCAGTATCATTGTGAAAAACTGCTATGTAAGGCTGTTCCCCATAACCCATTTTATTCATAAAATCTTCACTGATCTCTGTGAGCTCTTCTTTGGTATGATCCTGAAATTTAGTGGAGATTACAGCATGGAATTGCGGTTTTTGTACTTTCGTACTTTTGGATATCGCTTTTAAATAATCCCTTACCTGTTGCTTGTCACCGTCTTTATTGATAAATGAAGGGAAGTTTTTCATCAGCATCAGTTCGCCTTTTCCTTTTTCTACCTTCTTATCATTGTAATTGATTCCAGGGAAATGATTTCCCGCTGGCTTCATAAGCTTGACGATCATTTTGAAAGCAATGCGTATATGTTTTCAAACATCTTGTTTTGCTGTGCTTTAAGCTTCTGTACCTCGGAGAGTTGTTTCGAAAATAATTCCAGTTGTTTTTCCGAAATGTTCTTCTGTCCGTTAACCAGCTTTGCCACCTGGTTGATATTGGTTTCGATCCTGGCAAAGATGTTATCCTGCTTTTCGATGAAGTTCAGGACTTTTCTTCTTTCATCATCCATCAGTCTATTCTCCACCGAATCGATAATCAGGCTGGTCAGGGAGATGTTTCTTTCTCTGCACGTTCTTTTCCAGTCAGCCTTTCTTTCCAGTTTGATCCTGAAAAAGATCACTTCAGAACTTCTACTTCCCTCCTGCTTCATGGGACACTCCAGCTGGGAATGCCATTCACACTTTTAAGGATATAGGTTCCGCTAGAAGGTGGCGCAGGAATCAGTTCTGTGGCGAACCCAAATGAACCGTCTGCTTTGGCAACTACTTTCTTGGTATATGCCGGATCACCATCTGCATTAGGCATTTGTGATGGTGTCACGCTTAGCTTACCATTAATATTGAGCCATCGCTCAGAAAAATCCCCCGAGATCAACGCAAATTTATAATCCGTATAATTATTGGTAATACTGTCCCAAAAGCTGGTTGAGCTTGTTGTTACGGGGGTGGAATGTATAGCTAACTTATTGCTGACACTTCTGTTTCCTGTTGCGGGGCTTCCGGCACCAGCTCCAATGAACACATTATTAGAGCCTGTCCTGTTCCCGGTTCCCGATAAATACCCGATCGATATATTATCATTTCCGGAAGTAATGTATGACATGGCTCCGGCGCCTATCCCTATATTCCGGCTTCCTGAAATTACGCTATTTGCAATTCCATTCAATGCTGATACACCAGCGCCATAGTTCAATTTCCCGGTAACTTCTCCCTGGGACATGGCATAAGCGCTGGCAGAGTTACCTTTTCCTGATGTAATATTGGCATCGGTAGCTAGAATAGAGTTGTATTCGCCTGTGATGGGGCTTCTTGATTTTCCCAGGATATAATTTTCCTTTTGGTCAAAATCAAGTTTCAAACTATTTTTCACCACCAACTCAACCGAGGAAGTGTTGCCTCTGAGTGCGACGATTTCTAAAGGATCGCTTTGCAAAACAGGAATCCATTGCTGGCCGTCGAAACAATATAAGCCCGATTTTTCGATATGAGCCGCCTGTCCCACCAAATTAGTAGCTGGTGATGTCACAAAGATTAATGCCCCTTTCTGAGCAGTAGAGAATGATTTTGCAGAGATCTGATCCCCTGTAATACGGGGTGGAATAATACCATCAAAATGATTCGCGTCGTCCGGCTTTCCGACCACTTCAAAAGTGGCTTTTGGTGTCTGAGTATTAATACCGACCTGTGAAAAAACACTGGTGGTCATTAATACAAAGAATAATTTGAGAAAATTGTTTTTCATTGTGTTATGTTGTTTTAATTTCATTTGGTTTTTAGAATCTTACTTTAAATATGGAACCCGCCAGTTGGAATACCCCTGTACTTCTCCGTAAGTGTAAATGGAAGTCGATATCTGGTTCAGCGAGCTTTGAGGAATTTGTATAGCGTAATTTTCTAGCAATGCAGGAAAGTACTGGGTTGAATTTTCGTTGTGTAAGAGAACAATTTGATTGGGAATATAACCTATATCGTTAAATATGTCTTCAATATCAATAAGAGCCTTACCCGTAACAGGTGTAGAATTGTCGGTTCGATGCAAACGAAAACGAACATTAACAATACCGTTGATTTTTCTGAATACAACAAATCCTTCAAGCCCTCCAAAGTTTTTTGAGCCTATGGTGTAATTTTTAGAAGAGGTCAGGTAATTGTTTGTATTCGCCCATTGATTTCTTGGTTCCGTCCAGGTGGAGGTTGCGGCAAGACTTGCCGTGCTGTTAGAATCGAAAGTCAATAAAATGTAATATTCTATCGGATCAACATCTTTTGATACAGGTTGCCAGGCCGTACCATCGAAGTAATACAATCCGGTAGTTCTAACATTGATAACCTGCCCGGATAAGTTTGTAGCAGGAACAGTCACAAATACGACGGTTCCTCTTTTTGAAATTGAATATGATTTTCTGGACAATTGATCTCCCGTTATTCGTGGTGGAATAATCCCGTCGTAATGATTAGGATCAACCGGTTTCCCTGTAACGTCCAAAGTGGTCTCTGGTGATACAGTATTGATTCCAACCTGTCCCGAGACCCATATGGTCAATAAGCTAAAGAAAAAGTAAAGATATGTTTTCATCTTTTTTGATTATGATTTCTGTTGCAAAGTTGGAACATCAAAATCGTGAAAACAATAGTATTCAAAGGGCTTGGGCTAAATAAGACCATTCTGGTCTAATCTGTAAATCGTGGAGATTAATAAAGAATAAATTGGAATTTGTATATGATTTCAATAAAGAAAAAAACGAGTTCCGAAGTTTTTTCCCCTTTTGCAAAAAGGCAAGAGAGTCTTTGGATGTACAACTTGAAAAGTTTGTATATACAAAGACACATCTTGCTAAAAAGAGGAGGGTAGTTTTAAGAGTTCTGAAAAATAATTGTAAAAGTTTGATTCTGTTGATGATGCGTGATCTTTATCGTGTATTGCTTTTGAAAGGAAAAAAATACTTAGATAATAGATTTTCAGTTTGTATCTACTTTACCCACGTTTTGAAATTGCGTGTAGCTATTTTACGCATCCAAATAGAAAGTTTGTATTCATTTTACTCACGTTCAGAAATTGCGTGTAGTTATTTTACCCATCTAAATCGAAAGTTTGTATTCATTTTACATATAGTTGGAAAATGTGTGCAGTTTCGTATGTTGCTAAGTACAAAAGCTTGTATCTATTTTACCCACGTTCAGAAATTGCGTGTAGTTATTTTACTCATCTTGGTCGAAAGCTTGCATTCAATTGACGTAATGTTGGAAATTCTGTGTAGCTTTTTTACACAGCTAAATAGAAAATTTACATCCATCTTACCAAAGGTTGGAAATGGTGTATAGTTATTGATTACCATTAATATTAAGGTGAGTTTCATAAATCATATAAACTTTTTATATCTGTCAATGCAATTTAAGTTGGAGTTGGTGTCAATTACGAAGTATAAGAATTTGTACTGTATTTGACTTTAGAAAATGCGAAACTCTCCAATATAAGAATTGGTTGAATCCCATTGCTATGACTGTATCAAAGAAATTTGTAAGTAAAGAAAAAAAATGGTTAATTTACAAACTCTTAATAACCACGAAATTACATTCTTATGAAAAATCTACTTTTTGTAGCTCTATTATCAATAGGACTTTTTTCTTCTTGCAAAGATGATGAGCAGGATCAAAATGTATTGCCAGAAGCAACGCAATCCGGTAAAAACACTGCAGGGGCATTAATAAATGGCAAAGTTTGGGTAGCTACCACAAAAAAGATTAACCAACCCGGCACCTATTGTGAAAAGTTGAATAATAACTATTATTTAATAAAATTAGATTTAAGAAAAGATCCTGAGAGATACACTGAATCTATTGACCTAATTGTATCAATCCCCAACTTAGAGATTAACCAAACATATGAAGTTGTTAATCAAACACCTGACGATGGTTACAACTATGCAAGCTATACAAGTAATGATAAGGTTAGTTACTCATCAAACTCAAACAACACCGGTAGAATAAAAATAACGAGACTCGATCTTCAAAACCAAATTGTTTCTGGAACATTTGAATTCAAAGCCGAAGATAGCAATGGGAATATTGTTACTATAACAGAAGGACGCTTTGATAAAAAGTTCGATTAAAAACTAAATAAACACTAACCTATGAAAACAAAATTAAGTATTTTGGCAGCATTCCTATTGCTGTCAAAGCTTCTACTTGGACAAGTCCAAGTTAGTCCACAACTTGTAGCGCAGCCGAGTGATCCCGTCAATCCGGTCCTGGAATCTACACTTTTATTGCCCTTTTCAGATTTGGACAAGACAAAAATACAAACAGGTCTACTACTGGATGCAGGAATAGAGTTTGCGGATCTTAAGAAATATAATGGAACTCCTACGGATAGTTCATTTACCACATCTAAAATCATAAATGACATTTACGGGTCATTAGTAATGAGTAAAATATCGTCGAATGGCAGTGCTCTTAAATCTCCCGCTGATTTTCAAAGTGAGTGGTTTCAGGACCAGACAATTGATCTACTGCCGATAGGTGGAACCTATTTCAAATATAACCAATTTTCAGAAAGCAATCAACTAGCTTTTCAGAATATGGCTCCGAATCTGCCTACTGATAGATTGAATAATATTTCTACAGGATCTCTAACGTTAACACCTCAAAATAAAATTTTAGATGTTTACGTAAATAATGTCTGGCAAGATCCTTATGAGATCAACAAAGTTTTTGCAATGGCACCAATTGCGAACAGTCACAACAAACTACATTTCAATGTTGTTTTTCCACCTACTCTGTTTCTAAGTAATTACACTAGTGAAATCTCAATTCTCGAAGTGAAATTTTCCGATGCCACCAACTTTCAGACAGTGACATTGGGTCAGATGATACCTGTTAGTTATCCCTCTGCCGGTGAATATACCTGGACATATAAACTTACATTAACGAATGGACAAATACTATACTCAAAAAACAAATTTTCAGTTACTGGAGATTTGGAAAAATATGTCGATATAAATGACAATGGGCAAGCTTTTTCTGCTGCAGCTAACTTGTCCACCAACAATTACTGGAAAGTACAACTGGAAAATTATCAGTATTTTATTCCTTTCCCCCCGACGGTTGTAAATAAACCAAAACTTACACTATATATTAAACTTCGTAATGGGCAAACTCAAATCACAAAGCCTTTTATTGTAGCAGAAGGCTTTGATACAGGTCATATAACAGCACCTAGACAAGAAGGCGGAGATAATAATATTGATGATTTTTTAAATAGAGGAGGTATGCAAAATACTGCATTAAAATCCTATTTAGAAGGGAATTACGATATCATCTATGTAGATTGGGGTATTGGTACTGACTATATACAAAATAATGCTGAACTATTAAAAAAAGCAATCAGATGGGTAAATCAGAATAAAATAGGAAGCGAGAAGAATGTAGTTTTAGGGCAAAGTATGGGAGGTCTTATTGCTCGATATGCGCTAAAGGATATGGAGGATAACGGGGAAAACCACGATACAAAATTATTCATTTCTCACGATTCTCCCCATTTGGGCGCAAATACACCTTTAGGGTTGCAATATATGCTTAGACATATTTCAAAAACTTTTCTTCGTTCGCCCATTGTTGCTGGTCTTAATTATGTTTTTTCGCCTATATTCACTGGTGGTGCTCCTGTAAGCGACATTCTTACGATTGCCGATACTCCTGCTTCCAGGCAAATGTTAATCAATTATATTAATAGTAACTATAGCATTGATAATTCTGTCCACAACACCTGGCAAGCAACTTTAAAGTCAAAAGGTTATCCTCAGCAAACTAGGAATGTAGCTATTTCAAATGGAAGCGAATGTGGTACCGATCAAAACCTCCAGGATTTGGTTACAATGCATCACAATAGTAAAGGCTGGTTTGTAGATTTTATCGGGGCATTGATTGGTGGCGTAACATTAGATCCTGCTCAGGTAATACTTTCTGTTGTTCCGGGAAAATCCCGCTATTACTATGATTTTGTTGCTCGACCAATGTCTAGCATTAATGAGTCAAAGCAATTATATTATGGAAAGATAGTATATAAAAAAGATATTTTATGGGTAATCCCAGCTCAACATACCCTACTTTCTGGAAGCAGAAATCAGCCCTCTAATGTGCTGCCTATTGATAAATATGGTGGTGGGAAATACAGATTTCCAACATCTTCATTACCTGAATTTCTCGGCAATCATATTACTGCAACTGATTTTTCTTTTGTTCCAACACCCAGCGCTTTGGATTACAATTTTGGAAATACAACGCTTACAGAAAATGAATATCAGAAAACTTTTTCACCAGTTGACGATGCCAGTAATATCCCTTTTGCAAACTTTGTAGCGGAGGAGATAGGAAGTTACTATGGAGAAAATACAAGCCATACCTATTTTAGCCCAAGGAATAGACAGTTTATTCTCAATCAATTCTCAGAAGCCACCAAAGATCAAAAGTTAACTACCGCTTTTTTGTGTGGTAGCAAAGTAAAAATAGGCGGAGACGCACTATTGTGTGGAAATAATAACACAACTTATACAACAGGTTTTGCACCAACAATCCAATGGTCGGTAATAAATGGCGCTAACCTCGTTGATATAATTGGTCCTAGTAACCAGCCTCAAATCTCACTTACTCCTAAAGCAAATGCGAATGGTTTACTGAAGTTACAAGCATATCTTGCTGGGGGTGGAGCAAGCAATACGGTTACTAAGGAGGTTTGGATAGGAAAACCTATGTTTAGCGTGTCCCAGATTAACGATCCCACTTACTACAACGAATCTCATTTCTATTTAAGTAATAGTAATGCAACACCTGTCGGTAGCGAGCAGGGCATTACTCAGGTAACCTGGACAAAATTGTCATCAAGTCCCCAATATGGTGTATTTCTCCATACCTATAATAATCAACTTGAAGGATTTGCACGAGGAAGTAATAATAATTGGTCTATGGAGGTAAAAGTAGAAGCAACAAATGGTTGTGGAACATCTACTCAAACAGTAACTATAACACCACCGCCGGCTGCACCTTGTGAAACATTTTCTATTGCAAAAAATGGAGAGACTTCTGATAGCTATGTTGTATTGAAATATATTGAACCACCTTGTGTTTCGGGAAAAACTGTAATTTCGAAACAAGAAGAACAATATCAAATAACTGTTGCCAACAGTATGGGAGCCGTTGTAATTTCCAAAGCGGGAAACTCTTTCGATCTACAAGGTTTTCCGACAGGAATGTATGTAGTAAATATTTCAAAAGACAACGAAACCTTAGTAAATCAAACGATAATTAAAAATTAGTTTTAATTAACAATAGAAAAACAGGAAGATTCAGTCTTCCTGTTTTTTAATATCAATATCTCGAATTTGTTTAATTACTGGTAGTTAGGATAACTTATTTCTGAACCAAGATTTAGTTTTTCCAAAAAAATTGTACTAAAGTATGCAATTGACTGTTATAAAACCTTAATTAACCTAAATGTCAAATTGATTCTCTCTTTCATAGGAATAGTTGACTTAGCAATTCTATGCTCCCAATGCTCCTGCAAATCTCCTTTCATAATGAGCAGTGAACCGTTTGGAAGCGGCAAGCTGTACTTGCTTTGATGATGATCCTTTTTTCTGAAATCAAAGTTTCTGGTTTGTCCGAGACTAATGGATGCAATGACAGGGCGTTTCCCATAACGGTTCTCCTTATCCCTGTGCCAGGCTACTGAATCATTATTATCGCGATATAGGTTGAGCAAAACACCATTGAACTGATAACCGAATTCTTTTTCAATTCTTTCTTTTAGAGCATATAATTCAGGAGTCCATTCATTCCTTACAGTTGTATTATTATCAGCCGAATCGTAAGACTTTGTATCACCATACCACGCAGTGAGACGAGGCGTTATTACCGTTTTGTCGTACATTTTTTGTGTGCGTTGCTCCCAACGTGTAGAATGGAGCAGTTTATCTTTCAAAAGGTCTGCTTCTTCCTTGCTCAGAAAAAATTCTCTGAATTCCAAAAGGTCTTTTGGAAACTCGTATAGATCTTCGGAATCGAATAAGCTGAGCTGAGTCATGATCTGTAATTCAATTTATTTATATATTTGTCGCCCTCTCTTAATAGAGAGTTTTTTCATCATTTGTGTTTTTACTTCCCTTCGGGGAAGTTTTTTTATTCTTGGCTTAATCTCAATAAGCTATTTTCCAGTTTGCTAATACTCTTTTTAGCTTCGTCCACTAAATTTTTCAAATTCGCTTTATCAGGCAGGGTGTGCGGTTTATAATCCTGCGGCAAAATTCCTCTCACGTAGCGCCATACCTGAGCAATCTCGTCCAAAGCAATATTATATGGTTCATAAAATGAATTGTCCGCTAAAACGGTAATGTACTTTTTATTTCTTTTCAAAAAAGTCTTATAGGTAATCCCTTCCTGCGTCACAAAAATATATTCCTTGTTGGCTTTTAAATCTTCTAGTTTTTCAACATACTCACCAATGAGAATAGACTGGTCGGCAAATGGAGGCATTGAATCACCATCAGCTAAAAATCCTCTGTATTTCCCATTCTTAAGGAAGGGAAAATATATTTTTTGTAGGTTTTCAATGTATTCAGGGTCACTAAAGCCTTTCAGATATCCCATAGAAGCCTTCTGCGGAACAATCTCAATAAAATTATTACCTTCCGTATCTACAACTATTGGAAGCAACACCTTATTCGCCGGAAGGTTGATCATATCTTCCAAAGGATATTTCCTGATATCAACTGTAAGTAAAAGGTCAATACTGATGTTAAAATATTTCGAAATCCTGATCAAAACTTCGTAGGGAGCCTCTGAACGACCATCTTCGTATTTCGAATAACGCACCCTACTCAAAAAAATTTCTTTTGCCAGCTCTTGCTGTGATAATTTTTTTTGAGCTCTTAAATACCTGATGTTTTCTGAAAAAATTGACATTGATACAATTTGTATCTACAAATATATAAAAAATGATACAATTAGTATCTAATTTTGTCAAATGAGACGAGCAATTGCACATATGGATTTGGATACTTTTTTTGTTTCCTGTGAGCGGCTGAGACACTCTGTGTTAGAGAAACAGCCTGTTATCATAGGAGGTGGAGATCGTGGAGTAGTGGCATCATGTTCCTATGAAGCCAGAAAATTCGGGGTACGTTCGGCAATGCCGATTAGAATGGCTCTGCGATTATGTCCCGAAGCACAGGTCATTAAAGGCGATATGGAATACTACTCCAATATGTCGCATATGGTAACAGAGATCATTCAGGAAAAAGTGCCAGTTTTAGAGAAAGCGAGTGTGGATGAATTTTATCTGGATCTCTCCGGAATGGATAAGTTTTTCGGATGTTATCAATGGACAACTGAAATTGCCGATGCCGTGACCAAGCAATCAGGATTACCCATCAGTTTTGCATTGTCTACCAATAAAACCGTTTCAAAAATTGGAACTGGTGAATCTAAACCCGCCGGAAGATTTGAAGTGAAGCCTGAATATATTCAGCCTTTTTTAAATCCTTTATCGGTCAAAAAGATTCCGATGGTCGGCGATGTGACCTTTCAGCTGCTTTCAAGATTAGGCGTCAGAAAGATAGAGACACTTTCCCAAATGCCTGTTGATGTATTGCAGCAACTGATCGGAAAGAACGGAACGGAACTATGGAAGAAAGCCAACGGTATTGACAATACGCCTGTCATTCAATATTCTGAAAGAAAATCTATTTCTACGGAAACAACTTTTACCGAAGATACTATCGATGTTCAGAATATCAGAAGTATTCTCTCCGGAATGGTAGAGCAGCTCTGTTACCAGCTGAGACACGAGCAATGGCTGACCTCGACCGTTTCTGTTAGAATACGATATGCGAACTTTGATACAGAGACTAAACAATGTAAAGTACCTTATACTTCAGCAGATCATACTTTGCTCAAATATGTTTTAGAATTGTTCAGAAAAGTATATACCCGCAGGATGAGAATTCGTCTAGTCGGGGTAAAATTTACCGGACTTGTTCACGGAAGCCATCAGATGAATCTTTTCGAAGATACGGAAGAACTGATCTCATTATACCAGACAATGGATAAAATCAAAGACAGGTTTGGAGTAAAAAGCGTTGGACGTGCTTCGGGCCTTTTAAATTAAAAATAACTTATGTTTCTCAATTGCCATACTTATCATAGCTTACGTTATGGGACTATTTCTGTTGAAGATTTAGTGCAGTTGGCTGTTGATTATAAGTTAAAAGTTTTGGCATTGACTGACATCAATACGGTAACCGGGATCTATCAGTTTTATAGACTTTGCCAGGATAACGGTATTAAACCGGTTGTCGGGGTCGATGTACGGGTTGAAAATGTGCAGTATTATATCTGTCTAGCTAAAAATCCTAAAGGCATTGCTGAAGTCAACAGGCTTTTGACGGATTACAACTGTGATGGTATTAGTATTCCGAAAATGAATCCTCCGTTGGAACATTGTTTTGTCATCTACTCTTTACAAAATATACCTGAAAAACTATTGGAACACGAGTTTATTGGAGTCAGAGAAAATGAATTAAACCTTTTAATCAATTCCGAACTCAAATCTTTAATACATAAAATGGTCATTCTTCATCCGGTAACCTTTAAAACCGATGAAGAATATAAGCTTCATAAAGTATTGAGGGCGATTGATGGCAATACCCTTTTTACTAAACTGACTGAAAAAGATTATTGCAGAAAAGATGAATGTTTTATTGATAAGAAAAAGCTTTTGAGTCAATTCGGACACTACCCTGAAATTATTGAAAATACTAAACATATCGTTAATGAGTGCAGCTTTGATTTTGAATTTAATACACCTAAAAATAAAAAGTATTTTACTGACAGCAGGGAAAATGATTTTAAATTACTGTCTCAGTTAGCATATGAAGGTTTAAGTAAAAGATATCCTGATAATAGTCAATTGGCGAAAGCAAGGGTTGAAAAAGAACTAAAAGTTATTGATGAATTGAATTTTTGCGGTTACTTCCTCATCACCTGGGATATTATTCAATACAGCAACCGGATGGGATTTATGCATGTTGGCAGAGGTAGCGGCGCTAACAGCATTATTGCCTATTGTCTTGGAATTACAGACATATGTCCTTTAGAACTTGATCTTTATTTTGAACGTTTTCTTAACCTGAACCGTAAATCGCCTCCTGATTTTGATATCGACTGGAGCTGGAAAAATCGTGATGTCATTTTAGAATATATTTTTAAAAAGTACGGAAAAGATCACGTGGCATTTTGCGGAACTAATGTGGAATTTAAAAGAAAATCAAGATTCAGAGAGTTGGGAAAAGTATTCGGACTTCCTAAAGATGAACTGGATCAGCTTTCTAAAAAACCGAAAGAACAACACGACCAGAATTCAGTGGTTCAGCTCATTTATAAATATGAGCAACTTTTGGTAGGATTTCCTAATCAAAGAAGTATGCATTCCTGTGGGATTCTGATCTCTGAAGAACCGATCACCAATTATTCAGCTTTAGAATTCCCACCAAAAGAATTTCCGATCGTACAATTTGATATGCATACGGCAGAAGATATTGGATTGGAAAAGTTCGATATTCTATCTCAGAGAGGGCTGGGAACAATTAAAGATACGGTTAATTTGATTAAGGAAAAAAGAGGAATTCACATAGATATTGAGGATACAAGAATCTCGAAAGATGAAATAAAGTGTAATGAGTATTTGAGTGTTGGAAAAACCATTGGCTGTTTCTACATTGAATCACCAGCGATGAGAGGCTTGTTGCGACGATTGAAATGTGACAATTACAAAGTATTGGTAGCAGCATCTTCCATTATCCGCCCGGGAGTTGCCCAAAGCGGAATGATGCGTGAATACATTTTCCGGCATAATCATCCGGGGCAATTTGAATACTTTCACGATGTGTTTGAAAAAGAACTAGGGGAAACCTATGGAATTATGGTCTATCAGGAAGACGTCATAAAAGTTGCGATGCACTTTGGCGGAGTATCAGCAGCTAATGGCGATGTTCTCCGAAGGGCAATGAGTGGAAAGGGACGTTCTCTTTCCGCTTTACAGAAATTAAAAGATGATTTTTTTGAATCGTGTAAAAGAAAAGGTCACCCGGACCAGCTCTCTCAGGAAGTTTACCGACAAATTGAATCTTTCGCCGGATATTCGTTCTGTAAAGCCCATTCAGCTTCCTATGCGGTGGAAAGTTATCAAAGTTTATATCTGAAAGTTTATTATCCTATTGAGTTTATGGTTTCTGCAATTAACAATGGTGGAGGATTTTATCGCACTGAGGTCTATGTTCACGAAGCCAAGATGTCAGGCGCTACAATTCATAATCCGTGCATTAACCTTAGTGAGTTTCATACGACAGTCTATGGCTCGGATGTCTATTTAGGATTAATGCATATTGAGAAACTGGAAGCATCTATCAAGCAATTTATTCCTGAGGAAAGAAAAGAGAATGGAGATTACAAATCCTTAGAGGATTTTGTCAAAAGAGTTAATATCGGCATTGAAACGCTGCAGATATTAATTTTTGTCGGCGCTTTCAGATTCACAGGAAAGCAAAAACACGAGTTATTAATTGAGGCAAGATTCTTACTTTCAAAAAATCAATACAAAACTAAGATTATCTCATTATTTGATGAACCTCAAAAAAATTATGAGCTACCGGCAATCGATAGAAATCCATTTGAAGATGCTTTTGATGAAATTGAGATATTAGGATTTCCGGTTTCCTATTCTATTTTTGATTTACTAAAGACGAAACACAGAGGGGATGTATTGGTTAAGGATCTTTTAAAATATCACAAGAAGCAAGTTAGAATGCTGGCTTATTTGATTTCCAGGAAGCACGTACCCATTAAAATGAAAAACCATCCGGGCAAGAAAGACGATATGTATTTTGGAACCTGGATTGATGTGAACGGTGACTACTTTGATACCGCGCACTTTCCGGACAGCCTGAAAAAATTTCCTTTTAAAGAAGGGGGAATCTACCTTTTACTTGGAACCGCCGAAGTGGATTACCATTTTCCAACCGTAACCATTACAAGGATGGCCAAAATGCCCCTTATTGCCGATCCGAGGTATTCAATGGATGAGAACAAATCAAAAGAGATGGAAAGAAGTTTGCGGGAAGATGTCAGTATGACTTTCAGGCAGCCCTATCCGCAGGAACACGAAATTGGATTGCCTAGAATAAAGATGGGTTGAATACTTAATAAATAAGCTGCCTCAAAACTGAGGCAGCTTATCTGTAAATGTCAGGTCAGAAACTACTTTTTCAGGTGAAGCGATTTATCACTTTTTTCTGAAAAATAGATAATCGAACCAATGATCGGTAAGCCGAACTGCAACCAGATGTAATTGTTTCTTTGTCTTTTTGAAAGATTTTTGTTTTTAAGAATATCTCTGATTGTAACAACGTTTAATGCCGCAAATACTGCAAATGCAATAATTAAATAAGTTGGGTCTTCAAAAAGCATCATATATATATTTTAAGATATTGACGAAATGATTGCACACGATACGGTTACTGATGCGCCGCAAGATCCCCACCAAGGTAACCCCATCGCTTCATATGAATGACAGATTGCTGTAGATGTAGAATTTTGCTTGATGGCTCTTACAATACAGCTATAGCATTCACCAAAGGATATATTTCCATTGCCATTACTGTCACATAAATGTCTTGAAGTTAAATTAGCACTTTTAGCCGGATTTGCAAGGTATGCATATTTTTCCCTCAGCTCATCAGAAAGCCCATCTCCTTCAACATTAGTATAATACCCCTTATCAATATCCATTTTGGTATGCATAAAGTTTTCATAATTTAGATCGTAAAGTTTGATACTGCCGGTTTGTCTATCCATATCATAGGATGATAAATCAGCATAATTCAGCGCATATTTATCTTTGTTCGGGAGGAACGGCGTGTCTTTAAGATCGAGAATTTCTAACTTACCTTCCAATTTACCATTTCGCGAAAGCGAAACCACAAAGAAATCATACACTTTTCCATCAACTTCATATTGCTTATATAATATGGAGTTAAGATCCATCTGACCAAGACCATTAATATAGTCTTTATGGTTTTGATAGGTTTGTGAACTTAAAAAATTATCGAAAGCAGGGTCTTTGGAGTTAATGTAAGAGAAGCCGTCCGTTTCTTCAGATGTTCTGGCTAAAGTTTTAGAATTCTCGTTTGAGATTTTTGCTGTATCATCCCCGCTTATACTGTTGAAACTATCACTGTTACAAGAATAAATGATCGCAGCAAATAAAAATGCAAAAAAAGTGAATAAGCTTAATTTTTTCATAATCGTTGATTTTAGTTTAGTAATGACAATAATTAAAATTTTACTTAATGTTAAAAGATTAAATTTCTCAATTGAAAATCAAAAATTATATGAGTTGGCTTCATTATAAAAAACCAACTGTAAAAAACTGAAGTGATTATTGAACTTCTATAAGTTTAGGAGGTTGTTTTTTTGCTTCCTCTTTCTTTGGAATATTGAGTTTTAGAACACCGCTTTCGTATTTAGCTTCAATATGTTCATCATCTACTACGTCTTTGGGAAGCTCAAAACTTCGGCTAAAAGATTGATAGCTAAACTCTCTGCGAGTATAATTGCTGTTGTTCTCTTCTTTCTGATCCTTTTTTGAAGAAGAAATAGTAAGGAGATTACCATCCAGGCTAATTTGGAAATCTTGTTTTTCCATGCCCGGTGCGGCGACTTCCACCATAAAATTTTCTGGATTCTCCATAATGTTCACTGATGGGAGAGTCGTCCGTGTGGAAGAAAAATTATTATTGCCCCCAATTAAATAGTTCGCGACTGAAAAAGTCATCGAACAGTGTACGTGGATTTGCAGGGAGCAAACTGCCATTGTTTCTTTTTTCGATTGACATAACAAACGTTTTTTTGGTTAAACAATAAAATTTAAAGAACACAACAATCATTTTTCAAACGATATACCAGAATCTTATCAGTGAAAAAATGTCACAATCTGAAAAGAAAAAATGTCACAAATAATAAGTAAAGTTGTCAAATTATTTGGAAAAATATCTGACATTTAGAAGTGATTTGCAACCTTTTTTCAGAACAACACGGCACAGCACGGCATTGTCTCTGAAATAGGGTTGCTCCTTTTCCGCAAAAATACGTTTCCGACCGAAGGGAGTAATTGTATTTTTGCCGCTGACAGGAAAATACTTTGAAAATACGATTTTAAGGACAAAAGGAATTGGAAATTAACTTCCAATTCCTTAATAAGCTCAAGTTATACTTCAGTATTCAATAATTGACGTAGATTCTTAGACTTTCTGATATTGACATACTTTTTAAACTCAGGAGTTTTGAAAAATTCCTGCAAAACTTTAGTTGTTTTGATTTCTTCTTCGGCAATACAGGAGATTTTAACACAAAATGTTCCAATATCACCAAAGCAATTGCCTATACCAAATAACAGTAGATGGTAGGTTTCTTTGGAGATTGGGCGTTGATAATGCGATAGGTTTTGTTTACCTTCTTCATCTTTATTCATAAATCTCAGATCCTCATCAAACATTTCCTGCGTGAAGAAAATGCCGTATTCAATTCCATTATATGATTCGTATTTCAGGTTATATTTTTCTTTCAGGAGATTATTAACTTCTTTTGCCATTTCAGGTTTTTTCAAATAAATAATCGAATATGTTCCCATAATTAGTATTTTATTTTTAAGATTATAAAAACACGATTAGCCTGTACATCGTGAGGTTTGACGGTTAATGCTCACTTGGCAGAAGCAGCACATCACCTTCTTTCCAAATGGTAAATTCGCTAAAGAAGAAATCTGAAAACTCAATATCTTGACTAACTAAGACCTTATTGTTTCCGTTGGTTGCAGAAAGTTTAAATTTGGTATTTTCAATTCTTTCAATTTTCCAAACCTGGAATTCACGGTTTTTAAATTTTTCTTCAAACTGATAAGATGCGATGGCGTCAAGAAACCAATAGCATTTTTCTTCGTCTGCGACAGCTTTTACACCGTCGGTTAGCAGTAACCCAAAAGGATACCTGTAATAGTTTTCTGTGCCTATAAAATGGTTATAAAACTCATTCGCTGAAATGTCAGGTTTTTTCATAATGTGAAATTTTAAATTGTTAATAATTCATTTTCGACAACTGCTGGGTTTCAATTTTGATTTTTAATTTTTCGGGAATGTCAATGAACGCTATGCTTTTTATTTGACCAGCTTGTCGTTTTTCATTGCTTTTTGACGATAGAAATTTCGTTTCAGACAAAACCTGAATGGAAGCATTGGAATGAAGGCTATGAAATCTTTTTGTCAGTGAGGATTCAGGAGTGTCTGGAAAAATTATCTAGTGAAGTGCAGAGAATTTTTTTAGAAACCCAAAAAGATTTTTTTGAGCAGAAACGGGATTTGTACTTTTGCATACTGAAAACGAACCGACGGTCAGATAAACTGCATTCAATGTTTGTTTTCCCCTTTAAAAAAAAGCAAGATGATTTGTAAGAGATGTAAAAGTGAAGAAGTAGAAAAGTATTACGAAACTGAGTACCACGATATTTATAAATGCGGGAATTGTGGATGTGAAGAAATAAAACTATCTGATGATTGTTGTAGAAACCCCAATAAAATTGTCGTTAATGATGCTAAATTTTTCCCAAATTTTAGATTGTACGAACAATGTAAAAACTGTGGAGGAACTAAAAGAAATTTTCCGGTTAAATACACTCCGGACATTGACATTAGGGGAGAATTTGATTTGGAATGTTTTGAAGAACGGAAAGAAAGGATAGATTTTGAGAAAAAACTTATATATGAAAATGTATCGTATTCCAATTATTTGAGTTCTCCAAGGGGACAATATCATAAATATCTTGAATCCCCGGAATGGAAGGCGAAAAGAGAACTGGTTTTCAAAAGAGACGGATATATTTGCACTCAATGTAAATGTAAACCTGCATTTCACGCGCATCATTTAACTTATGAGAACATATTTAATGAAAAGTTGGAAGATTTAATTTCAGTTTGTGCAGACTGTCATTCGAAAATTCATTATAAAGAATTGATGCAAAAGATTGATGATTTACAAGACAGTAAATCATCATCCTAATAACTGCGCAATCTTTTTTCAAAACAACAGGAAAGAAAGCAAGGATTTGTTTTAGAAATGGGATTGCATCCGCTTTAAACTGCAAAAATGCGTTTCCGACCATAGGAAGGAATGGCATTTTTGCCGCCCGATGTTTTCATCGGGCGACTATTAGCATTTTATAGGTTGAGAATGGAAGTTTTTGAGATTGAGGAAAAATCCCCTGTTTTCAGTAAGCCCGTCACGAAATAGGCTAAACAAGAGAGAACAGCCCATTTGTGCCAATGTTGAATTGATATATAAGTCCTGTTTTTCCAAAGCTTCGGCTAAACTGCAACTCGGTGAATCATCTTCAGTTTCGGATTGCAAGAGTAATTCTCCGAACTCTTCTGTTATATAAGGAAGACTTGCAACCGTTTCGTATTTTTCTGAGTTGGGTTGTCGAATTTCCCCCACAGTTGAAAGCAAGACCTGCCCTGAATGTTTGTTATTCCCAAAATCAACCCAATATTTAGGTTGGTTTCGGCTTAACCATCTACCTACTGCCACCTCGTCGATAATATCCGCAATTTCAAAGCGCGATTTGACATTATCGACACAGGACAAATATATGGCTGACTGCATATTTTTACAGACTCTTCCTGATGAATCCCTTTCAAACTTCCTCACTTCGGCTTTCCAATTCGTTCCCATCCATCTGTTTGCCCGATTAATCAATACAACCGCCTTCGGCAGACCGACCTCGCATTCGGCGAAAAGCAGGTTTTTTTATTACAGTAATTGATCATTTAAAATGAAATAATGTAAATAAATATAATATTAAGGGACTTCTTTTTGTACACAAAACCATTGGTTTAAATCTTTATAATCTGCATACATTAAAGAGCTATCTTCCACATTTTTGTATTCCTTTTCAATGATTGATCTTACGGATTTTCCGTTAGCATCATTATCAAGAAACAGAATGATTTTATTGTAGTCTTTTAGCTTTTCTTTGGCTTTAAAAAGCATTGCCGTAGAATTTAAAATCAAACAATCACAATTAGGATGATCTTCATTACTAAGATTCCGAAAGGTTAGATAATCGAAAAAGCCTTCAAACACGGCGACTTCATTTTTTGAATTACTTCGGACTTTAATCCAGGAAACGTCTTTACTTCCCAAACAAATTTTAGAATAGGGATTACGGATTTCAAAATCACCTGAATCGTTTTGAAATCCTATTCCGAAATATGTTTTATCCTGGCGTTCGTAGTGAACCTCCTGAACCAGATGTTTTTGTTCAAGAACATTTCTTGATTTCAAATAGCGGATTAAGGCAGGGTGAATAATTTCTTTAATCTCTAGAATTTTATAATTGTCCTTTAACCGGATCTCGCCTTTTTTTTCCTTATGAATCGGATTCTGGTAAGAAAAATCAGAGCTGCAAAGATATTTCAAGGCTTCCGATACAGAGCATTTTTTAATTTGCTGTACAATGGAAATCACATCGTAACTTTTTCCGGTACCAAAGTCAAATGCCTTATTTTTGATGAAATCAACAGAAAGGCTGGGTGTTTTCTCTTCGCGGTCCAGTGCAAAGTAAAATGCAGACCTTTTATTTTCTTTTACTGGAAAGCGGCCGAACATTTCTAAAACCGTCCGAATGTCGATCTTTTGTTTGATTTCTTCGCAGTTCATTTTTTTTTCTTTTTAGAGCAAATATTTTTCTCAATTTCCTTTTAAGTAAAAAAAGACTTTTAATTACTTTTTAGTTTACTTTTAATAATTTCTTGTATTTAGCTGCTGTAAGCAATTGCGGTGGTTTTCCGGATGAGTAGAAATCCGATTTGAGAATGAGTGCAATTCCGAAAGAGAGATGAGCGCAATTCCGAAATCTGAGCTTTTTTCAAATGAGTACAAATCCGAATTGTATTTTTTCATTTTCATCTTTTTTGTACTATATCCACAAAATCTAATATTTATCCACAATTTTTTAATTTTTGTAAAATAGGGGATGAGTGCAATTCCGAAATCTCCGGAGAAAAGAACGCTGTTTTAATAATTCTTTAACTTCAGCGAGTACAAATCCGAAAGGGGATGAGTGCAATTCCGAAAATGGAATGAGTGCAATTCCGAATTCATAAAATGACAGGATAGCCATTCGGCAGAAGTTCTCCCATTTTTGTTTCACGATACAATTCAATGATAATTTCCTGAATCTTTCTTAGAAAGTCAGTTCCCTGGAACTGAGTAGAACTTATTCCGTTCAATCTGTTTTTTTTGATAAATGTCGCAAAAGCTTTTTCTATCAGCTCACGGGTTTGAGAAATTGTTCTGTACTGGTAAGAAAAACGCAGCATCTCTTCTTGCTTTAAGCCATACCTTTTTTTGAAATAATGAAGTCTTCTTGTGATTTTTTTATTTTGATCACGTACCGTACTGATCAGTTCTGATCCCTTTACAGAATTTGACGATATGTCAATGGTGCTTTTAATATAGAAAGGCTGGATGAAAATAGAATCGCCTTTATAATGATAGTTGAATGACAGATTATTATACCTGTTAAGGTTTTCTCTGGCAGGTTTCAAAAATTTAAAGCAAAAATCGTTAGCATTCTTATACTTTAATCCGAACTTTTTATTGAAGGTCGACAGTTTTAAAACTGTTCCATTCTCGTTAATTTTAGAAAGCCAAATTGCAAAGATTATATGCTTGTTATTCCTGATATTATATACCAAATTGTAAAGAATATAGTTATATTCTGGAATAATCATCAGCTTTTTTAACCAATAGCTGCTTATGAGAAAACTTGTATATCCGCGCTTGTCATAACTCGGATTAGAAATAAGTCCTCCGAATGTTTTAATCTCTTTCCCTTTTGAGTTTACAGATTTATACCAGCTCATTTTGAATCGGGCAAGAAACTCATAGGCGTCCACCACCTGTTTTGTTGAGCCACTGGGGGAAATTTTACTGTTCCTGATTTTCATTGCCGCAAAAATATTATGATCGGTTTCGAATTCTTCATCAAAAAGGGAAAGCTGTTTGGGCCTGTCTTCTGGTCGAAACTGCTCATTGCTGATAATCGAAATAATATTAAAGATCACCCGCAAGGCATTGATCGGTATGTCAGCAGCCTCTTGATCTTCAAAAATAAAATCGTCTACGAAATGATTTCCAAGGCGTATCCTGTCTGGATTTTTTTCGGGCTTTGCCTCAAATTTTTTACGTATAAGCTTCAGGTCTTTTTCCGGAATAGCCATAATAATCTTTCAGAATCGTTTTTTATGATGTTTTTGGACGTTTAATTTTAGAAATATACTCCATAGATAGAGGACTGGTATTAGTCACTTGTGTCTTCATATACGGTAAAGTACTTTTCAGAGAAGAACGCCAGTTGGTAATTGGCCTGCCAGCTGCATTTTTCCAATCGTTTTCTAACCACAAAAGGTATTTATTCCTGATCTCGGAATCCAGGGTAACATCGTAAGCTTCGAGTGTTCGCGCATATTGAATAAATTCCTCCCAGGAAGGATAACTTCCGGAATTGAAACATACCGACGGCTCTTCGACGTTTTGTACGGCAATGTCACCGATGTCGTTATCTGATAACCTAATCACTTTATGATCAACCATCGCCTCAATGGGTTTACGGTTGCTAGTGGTGTTTTGAATAGTCGCACTTTCTGACACAGGTATGGCATAATCCAGCAATAATCTGTAAGAACAGGGATGCCCTCTTTTATTTTCAAATTGTAGAAGCCCCAAAGCCCGCAGCTTGTCCTTAGTCGGCTTGACCGTTTTGCGGGTAAGGGACAATGCGTCGGCGATCGTCGAGTCCGTGATGCTAACCTCGTATCCTCCGTTATCGTTTGCCAATTTCAAAAGATACAGATACATTGCAACAGCCGTAGTATTAAGCCGTGCTTTTTGGTTAAAAGACCAAAACTTTTGTATAAGTTCCAGATAGTACACGTTACTTTCCACCGAAGAGTTCTATTGCTTTTTTCTTATCGATAATGATAATATTACCCCTTTGTATTATGGCTTCATCCAATATTCCGGAAGACTTTATTTCAGAAGCTTTTGAAATTGAACATCCAAGGATCTTTGCCAATCCCTTCAGTCCGTATTCATATGTAGTTTCAGAACAGAAATTTTTTATGATTTCCAGATATTCTTCAACAGTGAGCTTCCACAGCGGTGTTTGAGGATCTATGTTTTTCATTGATGGTGGGAATTTGAGTTAAGATAGTTTTTGGTTTTTTTCTTTTCATTGTTAGTGTTTTGAATCCAGTTTCTAGCCGCGGCCTGCCAACTGGTCATAGACTTATTATTTGACAATTTCCATTGCCGTAGTTGGTAGTATGAATAAAATTTATTTGCTTCTGATGAAGAAAAATCCCTTTCACGAAAATATAATTCAACCATAAATAATTCAGGTATGGCGAAATGAAATTCCTTTTCTGAAGATTTATTTATCTGCAGGGATGCCTCTTCTCTGTCCTCAATAATTTCAATAAGGCTTCCTTTATACGGATCATAGCTTGGCAAATAATTGATCAGTCTGACAGAATCTAATTGCTTTATACATCTGTGATAAGTTGCGAGTGATTTTATTCTGCTTAACTTCATAACTTCTTCGCGATGAATTCGAAAGGGATTTTTAAAGTTGTGAACAGACCATAACTGAATAAGTGAAACGTACATACTGATGTGAGAAGGAAGCATTTGTGCATCGGATACTACATTGTCAAACAACCGGAAGATGTTTTTAGCTTGTTTCATTTTGCTGCTAATTATTAATGAATATTAATGGCTGGTAACCTGTTCGAGTAGTTTTTGAATGTCTTTGTAGCTGTAAAACAGAGAGCCCCCGATCTTGCTATATGTTAAAGTACCATTAATCCGTAGAGTTTGTAAGGTACCGGACGATATATTCAGTAATTTTCTTACCTCAGAGCTGCGAAGCCATTGTTTTTGTATTGGAGTGCTATTTTCCAGCAGGTGTTTAATCTCTTCCAACAGTTCTTTTTCTAACTGCTTAAGATCTTCTTTGGTTACAATAGATATTTCCATAGTTCAAATTTTAATCACTTGACAAAATTTGCAAATCAGAAAAGAAATCTTTCGGTAGTTTTTCGTTACTACCGAAAGATTTCTTTGTAGCCAGTTGTAGGACAGGCTTTTGTTAAAATGGAAAATCAGAAATAGCTCTATAGGCTTAATAATTGATCTGCTTTAAGCTTTTGTTATGCTATTTTTTCACAGTATGAGAAAAATTTTAAAGATTTTTCACCATTAAATATCCAGATCATCAAGAAAATGTTTCAAATTCTTGTCTAGTAAAGATATAAATTTAGTTCTTTCCCCTTTTCGTAACCGAATTTCACTTAAAGTCTTATGGTAATTACCTAAGTTAATGTTTAATGAGCTCTCTGCCCACCTAAAGATTTCCGCGAGATCTGACTGACCACCGTTAAAACACTTCGTTTGATAAAGCGCATATAGCAATTCAATCAAGGCAACTTTAGGAGCTGTCCATTCTAGTTTCCTGACTTGACTTATGGGTAATCTGTCGTTTTTATCTTTTGTACTCACCTTGTCCATTAGATATTGATCTAAGAGGTCATTTGCAATAATTTGTGCAACGATATGGTCGTGTGATGTGCAGAACTCCTTATCGTAATTATATAATTCTGGACTGAGTTTTAATTTAAAGTCAAATTTGAAACGTACGAAATACTTTTTATCAAGAAACGTTGATTTTCTGCGATAATAGCTGATAAATTCTTTTTGCTCATTATAAAAATATAATAAAGCAGCTCGCTCACTTTCGTAATATGACCTTAATGCCTGCGGATCGGCATATGGTTTTGAGGCTTCTATTGATAGAACTTTAGAGTAATAAATGTAGATTGCTACAAACTGTGGTTTGGTATTTTTAAAGAAATAGATTTCGTCGCTCCAGTCTGAAAAAGAGTATTGTTGTAACAATGTTTTCAAACTTGTAATAGATTTATCCGTCTCCATAAGAATTTCCTCAGCTCGAAAGATAATATCTAAGTCACTTCTGTTAATCTGGTCTATTGACGTCATTAAACTGTTCCATAATTGATCAATTCTTTTTCTAAAAACTTGTCGATTCATATGCATATTTTTTATTAACACGTAAAATTCGGACTAATAGTGACGAATTGAACTTTTTAGATGGTCTTTTAAAGCCTATTAGCAACTTCCGTTATAGATGAAGGTATTAGTTAATTGAATATTTACTTAAGATGATCTTTGTTTTAAAAGATACTGATAATCAATATATTGTATTGGATGGTGTAATGGATGATTTATAAATTGTACCGGGTACAATTTATAAATCGTACCACCTGGCATTATTAAGAAAAGCATTGCTTCTCTAAATTCGTGATCCCGATTCTCGATATCGTGTTAGTCGAATTAAAAAACAATAACTAAAATTTGAAAGTTTCTTTAGCAACAGGTAAAAAATGTACTGTAAGTGGTGAATGGGAGGTTGATGGAACCATTAGTACCGTAATCTATATATCGAAAGGAGAAATAATGCCAGATTACTGCGGTAAGTACGTGCAATGGGTATTAATTAGAAGTGGATAAAAGCTCAGAGTTGGAGGCGAAAGCAGGTGTAGGAAATAAAAATGAAAGTATTTACACATCATCACCTAATTCCTTATTTCTTTTTCTTATGAATTCAATTGGTGATAGCCCGTTTCTGTTGTAGAAGGCCTTTGAAAATTTTGATTTGTTGGTGAATCCTGCTTCAGCACTTAACGCATTAGTAGAATATTTACGCCATAATTTATCTTCATACAATTTTTGCGTTATATAGCTTATTCTAAGCTGATTTAAATAGGTGTTAAAATTGCAACCTTTGTAGTCATTTATAATTTCAGATAGATAAGTTGTATTTGTTTTTAATTTTATTGAAAGTTTATTAAGTGTCATACTTTTTTCAAGAAAGAAATTATCTCGTTCAAGCGCTGTTAGCTTAGATAAAAGTTCATTGGCTTTTTCTTCATTTAGTTTTGAGTTTTTTAACTTAAAATCTACTTTTTCAGCTGGCTTTTGCTCAGCATCGGATTTCATTTTTGCCAACAGTTCGTTATATTTTTCTTGGATTCTTTTTTCATTTTGCCATCTGAAAAACAATATAAGGAAAAGAACGAGCAGGAAGAAAAATAATACAAATGCTATACTATATCCGTTGGTACTAGAAATTTCCAATCTTCTTTTTGCTTGCAGCAGATCTTTAGTATCGTATTCTTTATGGATTTTTTCAGACAGATATTTGAAGTCAGTCGAAAGAATGTGGTCTACTTTAAGTAACTGTTTAGTATAGTAGAGCTCCTTTTTATCATTATTTGTATTTTTAGAAAAATTGATCAATATCTCATAACTTTCTCTTACTTCAGGTAAGATGAACTCATGTTTTTTAAAGATGGAATCAACTTTTTTAAAATATTGTATAGCTTCATTGAGTTTGTTTTTATGCAGAAGACTTTTTCCTTTATAGAAATAGACAGCGGAAATGTTAGTGAAATCATTTTTCTTTTCTACACCTGCGAGGGCATTATTAAAGTTTGAAATTGCTCTATTGTAGTTTTTGTTTTTAAAGTCAATGATTCCCTGTAACTTATAAAAGTAACTTCTTTCAATGTAAAAATCTATGTCGCCAGCAGTCTTTTTTAAGCCCTCGTTAATTAATAAACGAGCTTCTTCCAAACGGTTCAGCTCTACAAGGCATGAAGCATTTTGTTGAAGGCTGTTTAAAAAACCTTTCTTATTGTTATAAGATAGATTGGGAAGATTAGCGATTGCTTTTTCTGCACCATAATGTGCCCGGCATTTTTCAAATACTTTTACTGCTTCTTCATAGTGGCCGAGGTAACTTTTAACAACGCCAATGTGATATAGATTTTTATAATAAAGATACTCGTCGTTAGTATGTTCTAAGTAGTTCCAAGCTTTTAGATATTCGTTCAGAGCAAATTTGAATTTTTTTCATCAAAAAGATTAATATAGCTCAAAGTAGCTAATAAAGAGTAGTCTACAAGAGAGTAAAACTCGATCGGTAACGATTTAGTAATGGTGCTTACTGCACTTGCTTTCATTTGATTACCTTGTAAATCAATACTGCAAATATAAAAAATAAAGGGTAAAGCGCATTAGTGTTTTACCCTTTATTTCGTCTTCCCCTATATACTTTCATTATCAATAAAATCTCCCCAATGGGGGGAAGCTGTGATAATGGTTTCAATATTATTGCCAAATTTTGGACTATCAACAATAGATGCAACTCCGAAACAAATTGCAAGAACTTCTAAACTACTATGCTATGGAAATCGTGTTGAATAAAATATTATCGCAAATTCATCGTCAGGAAGATAAGCTGTCTTCTCAAATGATGCGAACGGCAGACGAGGCATACCAAATGACTTTGTTCTTAAATGAAATGCTGAGAAATATAAAAGCAAAAGTATTGCAGGATAACTTTGTAGATGAACAACAGGAGATTGACTTTTTTAAGAATGTCAAGCCACAAGTTTTAGGAAAGCTCATTTACTATAACAAAGTGTTCCGTATCGAAACTACTTGCCCCGTGAGTAATGGTAAAATACATCAAAGCTATTACGAAAACCTATTAAAAACCCTCAAAGCAGAATATAAAGAGAGTATATGCAACGAGGATTTTTACAGGTATTATCGTGCTTCCAGAGTTGACCGTGATCATATTTACTTCAGGCTCGATCAAATTAACTACCACGACGGATTAAAGAGTGGAGTATTTGAAATTGACCTTAGCTTTTCAACCTACTATGATAACAAAGTGGCACATATTATAGCCAACGAACTGCTCTACACTTACCTGCTTACCAAAATAAATCCTGAAGAAATCCCTGATATGATTTTAACAAACGGAGATGCGAACAAAGATATTTCTTGGACAAATTCTCAAAATGCACTTATCGAACTAATATACGCTCTATATGCTTCCAATTCCATTGCACACGGAAAAATTGGCATTCGAAAATTAGCATTGATTTTTCAGGTGCTATTCCGAACCCCCTTAAACGATATACATCACTCTTTCCACCGAATGAAGACAAGGGCAGGTTCCCGGACGGCATTTTTAGACCAGCTCAAAATATCACTCGAAGAATATATGGATAAAGACCTTTAGCTACATTAAAACGGTATGTTCAGAGCAGTACACAAAATGTACTGCTTTTTCTTTGCCCATATCTGCCAATTGGCAAATGTTTGCAAAACTGTATTCCAAAATATCCCCAATGCCTCCAAACCCTTATTAAACAAGAGTTTTCCCTAAATGTAAAAATTTTCAAAAAACCGCTAAACCAATTGGCAAGGCTTGGCAGACAAACACTGCCACTCTTAACAACTTTGCATAGTAAACTTTAAAAAGCTGTGCAATGAAAATAATAACCATTGAAGAAGAAGCCTGGCAACAGCTCAACAGCTGTATCAATGCCATTGCCGACTACCTGAAAAGATTGGAGAATACAAGCTATGATGACCTTTGGCTCAATAACCATGAGGTATGCCAATACCTTCACATCAGCGAGAAAACGCTGTGGCGTATGCGTACTAAAGGTGAGATATCTTATTCAAAAATTTACGGTCAGTATTTCTACACCATTGGAGCTATCAAAGAAATGCTCAATGCCAATGCCATACAGAGCAGTGACGAATTTGTGCAGGAGCTTATGGCAAAAGGCAAAAGCTACATCGAAAAAGGCAGAAAGCTAAAGAAAGATAAAAAATAGGTATGAACCCTTAAAAATATCATTATGAATATTGACAGAATGGAATTTTTGGCGTGGATGGAACGCTTAATGGGACGTCTTGATATGCTGGGCGATAATATAGATGAGTTACAAAAGAAACGTAATAGCATAGATGGCGAGGAACTACTCGATAACCAGGATTTACTTCAGATGCTGAAAATCAGCAACCGTTCCCTGCAACGGTATCGCTCCATCGGCAAACTGCCCTATTACACCATTAGTGGCAAACTTTATTACAAATTGTCTGATGTTCATCAATTCATCAGAGATAGCTTTAACCCACCTTCAACCAGATAACGCCAATAATTGACAAACACTGCCTTTCAGTGCCAAGTAATGCAATTCAGTGAAGGCTTCCTTTACATTCGGCATTGAATTTTAAAATTTTCAGACTATGAGTGAAGAAACCATAAATAAACAGGAAATGCCCGAACAGTTATCGGACATATTGCTGGTGCTGGATAAAGAAAAAATGAAAATCCAAGCTGTAAAGAGTATAGACGAAAACGGGAAAATGGAAACTGTTGACCCCACGAAGAAAAACCAAAACCAGTTTATGCGTGTGGACAAAAGTGGTGATTTCTTTTCGAACTTCTTCTCCAATTTTTTCAGCCAGTTAAAGAACCCTACCAATTTTTCATTCTTCAAAGTACCTGCACCTATCGCTGTTGAAAAAGCACAGGAAATGCAAAAGCAGGTTGACAAGCCAACTCCTGAAGGCGAAAAAATAATGAAAGAGCACGAAGTAAAAATAGAACAGCAATCGGATAAGAAACAAGTAAACCAAAATAATATGGCAACAACACAAACAACACAGGAAGCAAGCGAATACCGCTACAAACCAGAACAGATTGATTGGGATACTATGACCAATCTCGGATTAAGCAAGGAATACCTTGAAAAGAGAAACCTACTTGAACCTTTATTGAAAGGTTACAAAACAAATGAACTCTTACCGATTGGTGTCAACCTCGGTGGTACAATTCTTCGTACAGATGCCCGCTTGTCTTTACAACAAGCCGAAGACGGAAAAGTTGTGGTAGGAATACACGGCATCAAAAAAGAACCCAATTTGCATTTTGAATTTTTCGGGCACAAGTTTACGGATGAAGACAAAAAGAACCTGCTCGAAACTGGTAATATGGGGCGTGTGGTAGATTTGAAAAATTCCAAAACTGGAGAACTGATGCCGTCCATTATAAGTATAGACAGACTAACGAATGATGTAATTGCATTGAGGACGGATTTTATAAAAATTCCCGATGAAATTAAAGGTGTAAAACTGAATGAAGAGCAAAAGCAAACTCTACTGGAAGGCAAACCACTTTATTTAGAAGGTATGGTTTCTACGAAAGGAACTGAATTTTCGGCAACGGTACAGTTCAATGCAGATAAGCGATATGTGGAGTTTTTGTTCGACCGAAACAATTCTAACAGGCAAACCCACAGCAACGGACAAACTCAAGAAAATAAGCAAAACCAATCTCAGGAAGCTCCAAAAACATTCAGAGGTAAAGAATTGACCGATGATCAACATAAGGATTTCAAAGCCGGTCAAACCATCTACATTGATGGATTGAAAGATAAAAAAGGACAACCGTATCAGGGTTATATCACTTTCAACAAAGAAACCGGAAAAACTGATTTTGCCTTTCCAAGCCAAGTTAAGGCACAGGCAAAACCTATCGAAGCCCATAAAACACAAACTGTCGTCAATTCAGAGGGCAAAACCAACGAAGCGACCAAAAACATCAAAGAGCCTTTGAAGTCGGGGCAACAAAGACCGAAAAACAAACAACAGCAGGAACAACAGGAAAAGCCGAAAGCTCCTGCAAAATCCAAAGGCGTAAAAAGGTAATCAAGTATGAAAACAATCATTGCAGAAAAACCAAGCGTAGCAAGAGAAATAGCCAGCCTGTTGGGAGCATCTGATAAAAAAGACGGCTACCTGACGGGTAATGGCTATTTTGTTACGTGGGCATTTGGTCATTTAATTGGTTTGGGAATGCCCGAAGATTACGGGATTTCGGGATTTGACAAGGCTTCATTACCCATCCTCCCAAACCCGTTTATTTTGACCATTCGCAGGGTCAAAAAAGACAAAGGCTATCAAGCTGATATGGGAGCATTAAAGCAACTGAAAATAATTAAAGAACTGTTTAACAAAAGCGATAGTATTATCGTTGCTACCGATGCAGGACGTGAGGGCGAACTCATCTTTCGCTATATCTACGAACATCTGAAATGCAAGAAACCATTTGAACGGCTTTGGATTAGTTCGCTTACTGAAAAGGCAATCAAGCAAGGGTTTGACAACTTGAAAAACGGAACAGCATTTGACGGTTTATTTCAGGCAGCACAAGGAAGAAGCCGTGCCGATTGGCTGGTGGGTATCAATGCCACACAAGCATTGAGTATCTCCGCAGGTAACGGAGTTTACTCACTGGGCAGAGTACAAACGCCTACATTAGCTCTGATTTGCAAACGCTATCTGGAAAATAAAAATTTCTCTATTAAGAAGTATTGGCAAATTCAGCTATCACACAACAAAGAAAATATTGATTTCAAAAGTATCTCTAAAACGAAATGGGACGAACAAAAGTTAGCCGAAGATACTTTGAAGTTAATCGAAAGACACGGAATTGCAACGGTTGTGTCGGTGGAAAGCAAGAATGTAACGGAGCAACCGCCTTTATTGTTCGACCTTACAGGTTTACAAAAAGAAGCCAATAAAAAACTGAACCTGTCTGCCGAGCAAACGCTCAATATTGCTCAAAGTCTTTACGAGCAAAAGTTTATTACCTATCCTCGTACCGGAAGTAAATACATACCTGAAGATATGTGGGCTGAAATTCCAAACCTTGTAAGAGCATTGGACAATGAGCAATTTAAGCAAGCGGTATCAAAATTAAAATGGGGACGGTTTAATAAGCGTATCGTAAACGATTTACGTGTAACAGACCACCACGGATTGCTCATAACCTATAAAATTCCGTCAGCTGTTAATGCGGACGAAACAAAAGTCTATAATATGATTGCCTTTCGCTTACTCGAAGCCATATCACAAGCCTGCATAAAAGAAGTTACGGATATAGCGTTGGAAGTATCACACTACGATTTTACACTGAAAGGCTGTAAGATATTAGAGGCTGGCTGGCGTTCCATAAAAGGCAATTTCTCGGACGAAAATACCGAACCGATACAGGATTTGCCCGAACTGAAAAAGGGCGATGAGCTTAAGATTAAAGAAACCTCCTGTTTGGAGAAGAAAACCAAACCACCCGTACTGTTTACTGAAGCCGGATTATTGTCGGCAATGGAAAATGCAGGAAAGGAAATCGAAAACGAAGAAGAACGGAAAGCCCTGCAAAATATCGGTATCGGTACACCTGCCACAAGAGCGTCGATAATCGAAACGTTGTTTACCCGAAATTATATCCAAAGAGATAAAAAATCCTTAATCCCAACCGAGAAAGGATTACAGGTTTACGAATTGGTAAAAGACCGCAAAATTGCAGATGTGGCAATGACCGCCGAATGGGAATTGGCTTTGCAGAAAATCGAGAACAACGAAGTTGATGCAAGAGTATTCCTGAGAGAAATGGAAATCTATGCGAAGTCCATAACTGACGAATTGCTGCAAACTTCCATTGCCAACGAAAACCTGCCAAAGCTGACCTGCCCTAAATGTAAAAGCCAGCAATTAATTATCCGTGATAAGCTTGTAAAATGCCCTGACGATAATTGTAATTGGGTGCAGTTCCGCAAAATATGTGAAGTGCAATTAAGCATAGCCGATATAACGAGCCTTATCAATAACCTTAAAAGCCCGCTTATCAAAGGAATGAAAAGCAAAGCCGGAAAGAAATTCGATGCCTACATCGTATTGAATGAAAATGCCGAAAGTTCCTTTGAGTTTGATAAACGAAAAAAGAAATAATTTATACAAATTCAACATAACGGCGATTAACGCCGTTATGTTTTCTTGTGTTAAACAAAATATTTATGTAATTTTGTCTTGACGGCGATTAACGCCGTCTATATCAAAATTGATAAATATGGCACTCAATCCCGAACGACGAAAATTACTCGAACAGATGATGCCCGAAAGTATGATAGTTACCCGCAACTGGCTGGCTGAGCAGGCTTCTTTGGACAAACACGCCATAGACAATCTGGTAAAAAGCAAGCAACTGAAATCTTTGTGGAAAGGGCTTTATATACGTGGCAAAGTTCAGTTGTCTTGGCAAAGCATAGTTTACACCTTGCAATCTGTAATGGAAACAGATTTTGTGGTGGGTGGATTGACGGCGTTGGAACTAAAAGGTTTTTCCCACTATATACCAACTTCAAAAAAGGAAAATATTCATCTGTATGGTAACGATAAATTACCTGTTTGGGCAAATGAATTGTCGGAAAACATAAATTTTGTACGACATACCCGAAACGAGCTTTTTTCCGGTATGGAAAAAAATGTTTCAGATAAATACACATCTACTGTTTTCTGGAAAGAAGATTTGGGAGAACTGAAAATATCCTGCCCGGAAAGAGCCTGTCTTGAAATGCTGAACGAAGTGCCCAATAAAATATCATTGGAACACGCAGACCAGCTTATACAAGGAATGACCTCACTTTCGCCAAGAACTTTGCAAAAATTATTGGAAGTCTGCACCAATGTAAAAGTCAAACGCCTTTTTCTTTGGCTCGCTTCAAGGCATAATTATACGTGGTTTTCCAAGCTGAATACCGATAATTTAGACCTCGGCTCGGGTAACAGGGTTATCGTTAAAGGTGGCGAACTTGACAAAACATATAAAATAACAGTACCAAAAGATTTTCAACTATAATGAAAAAAGACAGTATTTACTATAAACAAGTTCAGCTGTTGGTGCGTGTCCTTCCGCTTTTGGACAGCGAAAAGTGTTTTGCACTAAAAGGAGGAACGGCTATTAACCTGTTCTATCGGGAACTTCCGAGATTGTCGGTTGATATTGATTTATTATATCTGCCCCCTGAAGGACGTGAGGAAGCACTCGCCAATATCCGTGAAGCATTATCCCGATTGAGCAAACTGATTAAGAAAACCATTTCCGGTATTCATATTCAGAATACACACGAACAAAGCAACGCACTCCGCTTAATCCTGCAATTGGACGATGTGCGTATCAAAGTGGAATTGTCGCCGGTTATCCGCGGGACGGTTTTTTCGCCTATTCGTATGGAAGTTTGTGAAACCGTTGAACGTGAATTTGGATATGCCGAAATACAGGTTGCTTCCTTACCCGATTTATACGCAGGAAAAATAGCTGCCGCTCTGGACAGACAACACCCAAGGGATTTGTTTGATGTAAAATTTCTGCTCGAAAACGAGGGATTTACCGAAGATTTACGGAAAACATTCCTTGTGTTCTTAATCAGCCATCAGCGACCAATGGCAGAATTATTAGCTCCACACCGTAAAGACATACGGGAAGTATATGAAGCCGAGTTTGCACAAATGGCGGAAGTGGATATTCCTGTCGAAGAATTAGAACAAACACGGGAATTGCTCATCGAAACCATACATCGGGATATGACTGAAAATGAACGCCATTTTCTATTATCGTTCAAAGAACAAAATCCTAAATGGGAATTATTGGGATTGGATAATATCGAAGAAGTTGCCAACCTGCCCTCTGTTCAATGGAAATTACTGAACCTTTCCAGAATGGATAAAGCCAAACATAAAGAGGCAACAGATAAATTAAAACAAGTCCTGTTTGGCTAATTTTAAAAAAATGAGATAGTCTCTCAAGAAACTTGTCGGGACTACCTCTTTAAAAAATATAAGCATTGATGTATAATCTGTACTATTGAATACTCATACCACCGTCGATTACCTGTTCTGTACCAGTAAGGAATGAAGATTCGTCGGAAGCTAAGAATATAACTAAATTACTGACCTCTACAGCATCTGCCATTCTCGCCAAAAGAATTGCATCTGCAGCGCCACTTCCATCTTCATCTGTTGCTTCTACCATCATTGGGGTTTTGATATAACCGGGGTGGACGGAATTAGCACGAATGTTTTCTTTCCCATATTCCACTGCCGCAGCTTTAGTAAGCCCTCTCACTGCAAATTTACTTCCCATATATGCCAAACTTGGGTATCCCGGAATTGCGACAATTCCTGCAACAGAAGAAATGTTGACAATAGAACCTATACCAGCTTTCTGCATCGATGGTATAGTGTATTTCATACCATAAAAAACAGCATTTTGGTTAATCTCAATAACTTTCAAATATTCAGCTTCTGAAATTTCTGTAATGGTTTTTATCGGTCCCAATATACCCGCATTGTTTACCAACACATTTACGTGACCAAATGTTGCTTCAGCTTCTGCAACCACCTTTTTCCAATCTTCAACTTTGGTAACATCTTGTTTTATGAAAATAGCATTTTCGCCCAGTTCGTCGGCAATGGCTTTTCCTCTTTCTTCGTTAAGGTCTGTAAGAACTACTTTTGCACCTTCGGCAATGAAAGTTCTTGCGTGTGATTCTCCCATACCTTGGGCCGCACCTGTTACAATTGCAATTTTTCCTTTTAAACGTTCCATATTATTTTTGATTAATTTTAAACTAAACAAAGTTAATCGAAACAACATCAAGCTTATTTGTCCGAAACTTGACATTAATTGTCCATTTATGGATTGTTTAAAGACAGGGTGTCATTCCGGTAAAGGGAGGGCGATGTGCCTGTATGTTTTTTAAAATATTTACTGAAAGATTGGATACTTTCAAATCCCATATCATCTGCAATCTCACCTATTGAAGAATCAGAATAGGATAAACGTGATTTACATTCGGATAATAACGCATTGTTTATAATTTCAATCGGGGTTTGACCATATCTTCTTTTTATCACCTTATGCAAATAGTTACTGCTTATGTTTAAGTTCTTAGCATAAAAATCAATGTTGCGTTCATTGATATAATTTTGAGCTACGAAATTCTTAAAAGAATTGCTAATCTCTATCTCACGGCGATTTGTATCATATTTATCAAGTTTATATTTATTTAAAACAAAATCGGTTTCATTTATCAATGCCAAAAGAATACATTTGGCTGAATATGTCCATCGTTCAGTCTTTGTTTCAGAATTATCTAAGAAACGAATGGTTTGGCTAAACAGTGAGCTAATTTTGTTATGGTCAGTTCTGGATAAAGTAATGTGAGAACCAAACTGACTTCTAAGAAACGAATGTGGAGCAATTGAAAAAAAACTTTCAAAAAGATAATCAACGAACTTTCTTGTGAAAAGAACAAATGCGCCTGTAGTTCCAGAAGCTATGTCTAATATTTTCAGGGTTTGATTAGGTCGATATACGAGCAAAGAGTTTGCATCTATATAAAGAGCATTGTTGTCAACTTCAACGAGCATACTTCCAGTTTTGATTAGTCCATAAGAATAATAATCAGGTTTGAGTGTAAAAGGCTCGAAAACTTCAGGTATATCCGTGAGGTACAGGAATTCCTCTGAAATATTCCAGTCGAGCTTTCTGTAACTTATGATATTCTTTATAGAGTAACTGTCCATTTTATCCTTATGAATACATTAAATACAAATGTAAACAAATTTAAAAAGGTGGCGTTTATCAATTTTTACCGATGATTCTGAAATGTGGTTTAATTCTATACTGTATTTGCTTTCATATTCTATACCTATCAAACAGGTAATGCTGGATAGTGGCATTGCTACATTATATCAGGTGGAAACCAAAATACTGAACAAAGCTGTAAAACGTTACAACAGCCAATATCCCCTGATTGAAATTGAGATTTTCTCCGATGCCCACGACCGTTTTTTGATAATTGATGAAACCGAACTTTACCATATCGGTGCATCGCTCAAAGACCTGGGCAAAAAATGGTTTGCCTTTTCACGGATGGATATAGAAGTTGGCACAATGCTTAACATCTTAAACAACATATAGAACCTCTGAATATTCAGAGGTTTTTTATAGCCCATTACGCCAAATCCTGCCTTTCAACGCCAAACCCTGCCACTTCTGCAAAGGCTCATAAAACCTGTAATAATTTTAGGCTTTACGCAATAATTCTAAACAAGATTTTATTATGAGTACAAAGCAAAAAGACTTGTCGTATTTCAGATTACGACTGCAAGAACAGCTTAACAGCAGCTTTCCGGAAAAAGCAAACGACCAGAAATTTATCGACCAGCGTTCTTCGTGGGCTTCCAATGCTTACGAGGGTGCATTCAGCTCCGGCAATGCCATCGACAGATGCGATGAGATTGCCAATTACATACTTTTCGAGGGCTTGCACTTCTCCAAATTCGATACGGTTTTCCAGGTGGTCTGCAATGAGTTTGATACCCTGATGGCAGACGAAGAACTGCGACCGTTCGCCCTTAAAATGTTCCCTGTCTGTGAGCCTGTTTTTTCCAACTATGAATTAACTGATGATTTCGCTTACACCTATGAGTTTGATGCTCTTTATACGGAAGTAACCGGAACCATCGCAATATGGATAGAGGAAAATGGGCTTCAGTAAAAAGCAACATCTCCAACAAAACATTGATGCCTTACGAATTGCTTTTAAACTGGAAAAGGAGAACCGTCAAGCCACCGTAGGCGAAAGACTGCTAATGATGCAATACAGCGGATTTGGCGGTCTTAAATTCGTGCTGAACCCCATAGCTGAAGAAATAGACATCAATCATTGGAGAAAAACCGAACACGACCTTTTCCCTATTACTCAGGAACTCCACCAACTACTAAAAGAAAATTCCCAAGACGAAAAACAATACCGCAGGTATGTGGACAGTATGAAAAGCTCTGTACTGACCGCTTTTTATACACCACCACAGGTCATAGATGTCATTTCACAGGTAATGTGTGATAACAATCTGCACATTGACAAATTTCTTGAACCATCGGCAGGTATCGGGTCTTTTGTCCAATCTTTTGCAGGGAACGAAACCAAAGTTACAGCCTACGAAAAGGATGTGCTTACAGGAAAAATATTAAAACAGCTTTATCCCGAAAGCACTGTCCGTATAAGCGGTTTTGAAGAAATATCCGAAAAAGAACAAAACAGTTACGATGTTGTTGCAAGCAATATTCCTTTCGGTGATACTTCTGTTTTTGATCTATCATATTCCCGAAGCAAAGACAGTGCAAAAGTTCAGGCTGCCCGAAGCATTCATAATTATTTTTTTCTGAAAGGGAATGATATGCTCCGTGATGGCGGTTTACAGGCTTTTATTACCTCACAGGGAATTTTAAACAGTGCAAAAAATGAACCTATACGCAGGGCATTGTTGGAAAACAACGATTTGGTATCGGTAATTCGTTTACCCAATAACCTTTTTACAGATTATGCAGGTACAGAGGTCGGAAGCGACCTTATCATTCTCCAAAAGAATACGGCAAAACAAAATCTGACCGAAAGGGAAGATCTGTTTTGCCAAAGTACAAAAACAGGATATGGTACGCCAAGCAATGCTTTATTAGATGAAAGTGAAAAAATTGTACATACACATTGGAAAGTAGATACCGACCCTTACGGGCAACCTGCTTTAATCTATACGCACGACAAGGGTGTTGAGGGCATTGCAAACAGCCTTAAACAAATGCTTTCCGATGATTTTGGAAAGCATTTGAACTCGTCTTTGTACAAAGGAGAAAAGAACGATGAACCTATCATACAAATTCCGATACAGCCTATTATTACACCACCGGTTATTGAACGTGAGATCATACAGCCGGAACAACCTCGTTTTACGCAATCAGCTATCATACAGGAAAGCCCACAGGAATTAAAGCAGTTGAGCATTTTCGACCTGTTTGAAAATGATGACGAAAGCGTAGCGGTTTTAGCTCCGCCAAAGAAAGCAACACAAGCTAAAAAACAAACTACCAAGAAACAACGTGCTAACATTGGTCGCAAGACTGACTTGTTCAGTTCAGCGATGCAACAGCCTTATACAGCTCCGGTTTCCAATGGAACAGTCAATAGAACTACGCCACCCAACGGAACAAAACAGGAAGTAATCGGAGATTTATTTTCACAGGCAAACGGTAACGGCCAGGCTGATAAGCCAGCCATTGCCGTAGCAGTTACCATTCCCGAACCTGCTCCGTACAGTGGCGAATTGCAATCGTTCCACCGTAACGATTGCCTTGTGGTTGATAATGGCTGGGTGGGTCATTTGCAAGAAGTGGACAAAGACGATAAAACGGCTATGTTCCATCCATTGCAATTACCGTCTTTACAAAAAGCAAGAGCCGAAGCGTATATCGGAGTACGTGATATTTACCAACAGCTTTACAATAAAGAAGCGGAGTTACAGACCGAACATAAGGAAGAAAGGGAAAATCTTAACCACCTGTATGATGCCTTTGTAAAAAGGTATGGAAGTCTGAACAGTGCCGACAATATCAAGCTGATTAAAACGGACAGTGCCGGAAAGGAAATCCCTTATTTGGAACGTGTAAAAGGCGGTGTTATCCATAAAGCGGATATTTTCAGCCACCCTGTAAGTTTTTCCACGACAACATTAGCAACCGATAACCCTGAAGAAGCGTTAGCCTCCTCGTTGAATAAATACGGAAGTGTGGATTTGGACTATATGTCCGAAATCAGCAGTATGTCTGCAGATGCTTTAAAAGATGCTTTGCACGGTCGTATTTTCTACAATCCCCAGCAAAGGGAATACGAAATTTCCGAACGCTGGATAGCCGGAAACGTAGTAGAGAAAGCACAGGAAATAAGGGAATATGTAGAAAGCAATCCGGAAGATAAGGAAGCCAAACAAAGCCTTACGGTATTGGAAGAAGCCCGACCAAGACGTATCGAATTTGAAGAACTGGATTTTAATTTGGGCGAACGCTGGATACCCACAGGCATTTATGCCAAATTTGCTTCGCACCTGTTCGATGCAGAAGTGAATATCTATTACTCCGACAGCTCCGATGATTTTTCGGTAATCTGCAATCGGGGCAATCAAAATATATGGGTAAAATATGCGGTAAAAGCAGAAAATAGGACGTTTGACGGCGTTGCCTTGCTCAAACATGCCCTCGTTAATACCACGCCTGATATTACCAAAAAAGTAAAAATAGACGGCAAGGAAGTCAAGGTAAAAGATATGGAAGCCATACAGATGGCAAACACCAAAATTGACGAAATCCGTGCCGCTTTTACCGATTGGCTGCACGCACAGAACAATGAGTTTAAAAACAGGCTTACCGACCAATACAACGATAAATTTAACTGTTTCGTTCGTCCGAACTATGACGGAAGCCATCAGGAATTTCCGGGTTTAGACCGTAAAGCGTTGGGTATTGAAGACCTGTACGGAAGTCAGAAAGATGCCGTATTGATGATTAAACTCAATAACGGTGCTATATGTGACCACGAGGTTGGTGCAGGGAAAACACTGATAATGTGTACGGCAGCACAGGAAATGAAACGGTTGGGATTGGCTCATAAACCAATGATTATCGGGCTGAAAAGTAATGTACACGAAATTGCTGAAGCCTATCGCACTGCTTATCCACACGCTAAAATCCTGTTTCCGGGCAAAGAAGATTTTACTCCCCAAAAACGCCTGCGGATTTTCGGGGATATTAAAAACAATGATTGGGATTGCGTGATTTTAACCCACGACCAATTCGGTATGATACCGCAATCGCCCGAAGTACAAAAGGAAATCCTCGAAATCGAATTGGATAATGTAGAGCGAAACCTCGATGCGATGCAGTCGCAGGGAGCTGAAGTAACAAGGGGTATGCTTGCCGGAGCGATTAAGCGAAAAGAAAATCTTGAAGTAAAACTAAAGACTTTACAGCACGACATTGAAAACCGCAAAGATGATATTGTCGATTTTAAAATGATGGGCATAGACCATTTGTTTATCGACGAAAGCCACCAATTTAAAAACCTGATGTTCAACACCCGCCACAGTCGTGTAGCCGGATTGGGTAACGTGGACGGTAGCCAAAAAGCCCTGAACCTGCTGTTTGCCATCAGAACCATACAAGAACGTACCGATGCGGATATGGGTGCAACCTTTCTTTCGGGAACAACGATAAGCAACTCCTTAACGGAGCTGTACCTGCTGTTTAAGTATTTACGCCCAAGAGCATTGGAAAAACAGGGTATCAACTGTTTTGATGCTTGGGCGGCTATCTACGCAAGAAAAACGACCGATTATGAATTTTCGGTTGCCAATAATATTGTAGCAAAAGAACGTTTCCGCTACTTTATCAAAGTGCCGGAGCTTGCACAGTTCTACTCCGAAATTACGGATTACCGAACGGCAAAGGATATAGGTATTGACCGCCCTAATAAAAACGAGGTATTGTATAACATACCACCTACTCCCGACCAAGAAGAATTTATCAAAAGCCTGATGGAATTTGCAAAAACAGGCAAAGGAGAACTACTCGGAAGAGCACCTTTATCTCCATCGGAAGAAAAAGCAAAGATGCTTATCGCCACAGATTACGCCCGTAAGATGTCGCTTGATATGCGAATGGTAAGCGGTGCGTATGATGACCACCCCGATAACAAGGCTTCGCATTGTGCGGCAAACATTGCCAAGTATTACAACCAATACAACGCACAGAAAGGAACGCAGTTCGTTTTCTCCGATTTGGGAACCTACAAGCCGGGCGAATGGAATGTGTACTCCGAAATCAAACGTAAGCTCGTGGAAGACCACGGCATACCTACAAATGAAGTCCGCTTTATTCAGGAGGCGAAAAATGATAAGCAACGTAAGGAAATTATCAAAGGAATGAACGAGGGTAAAATCCGTGTGCTGTTTGGTTCTACAAGTATGTTGGGTACAGGGGTAAACGCACAGAAAAGAGCCGTTGGCGTTCATCATCTCGATACACCGTGGCGACCAAGCGACCTTGCCCAACGTGACGGTAGGGCTGTCCGAAAAGGTAATGAAATTGCCAAATTCTTTGCCGATAACAAAGTAGATGTGATTATCTATGCTGTTGAAAAATCATTGGATAGTTACAAGTTTAACCTGCTTTATAATAAACAGCTATTTATAGACCAACTAAAAAATAACAATCTCGGCAAACGAACGATTGACGAGGGCAGTATGGACGAAAAATCGGGAATGAACTTTTCGGAATACGTGGCTATCCTATCAGGGAATACAGACCTGTTAGATAAAGCCAAGTTAGAAAAACAGATTGCCGGACTGGAAAGCGAAAAACAGGCGTTCAACCGTTCTAAATTCAGCGCCAAATACAAACTGCAAGACTTTACGGAATTGCTGGAAGGTGCGCAGTCCCGTTTTAACCGAATGAGCCTTGATTGGGAAAATCTTCAAGGGCGCTTACAAAAGCATTCAGACGGTACAATCGCAAATCCTGTGCAGTTGGACGGTTTACCACCCAATGGGGATATGAAACAAATCGGTGCAAAGCTCAACCAGCTTGCGGACAAAGCCCGTACCGGAGGTCAGTACGAAGAAATAGGAAGCCTGTACGGTTTTACCTTATTGGTCAAAACCAAAATGTCTGAAAAAGAGGGCGTGGATATAAAGGTAAACCGTTTTTTGGTACAAGGAGAGGGCAATATCAAATATACCTACAACAACGGTCTAATCGCCAAAGATGAAAAGCTGGCGGCTATGAACTTCCTTAATGCACTGGAGAAATTGCCCGGCTATATCGAGCAGGAGCAAAAGAAAATTGCCGAGTTCCAAAAAGATATTCCGATACTTCAGGGGGTTGTCAATGGTACGTGGTCAAAGGAAAACCGATTGAGCGAACTCAAAACGGAATTGGCGGCTATTGACCGTAAGATACAGCTATCCATTGAACCGGAACAAAAACAGGAACCTGCGGAACAAGCCGAAAAAAAGCAAGAAACACCAAAGATTTCAGAAAGTATTATTCGGACAAAAGGCGTTCATCTGCCACGAGGGGTATTATAAAATATTACCTCTCGTCTTGTTCGTCCATTTTCTTTATCAGAGCTTCACACAGGCTGTCGAGGAATTTGGTACGGTTTATTTTTCGGGCTTTCAATTCCATAAATGTATGATAGAAATCGCCCAAATCAATATTAAAGGCAGTTTCAAATGTTTTGGCAATCAATTTTATATCGGTATTTCCGTTGTTGAATACGCCTTGTGCGTAGAGTGCATAAATCAACTCGGTCAATGCCGTTTTACTTCCTGTCCAATGGAGTGAAGAACTATCAGATACCTTTTTATGATTGCTATTTAGCTGGTCTTCAAGATAAACTTGTATCAGGTCATTGGCAATTATTTTGGCGACCTTCTAATCGTGAGAAGTGGAAAAACGGTGGTCTGCCTCAAAATAAAACGTATCCAACCACATCCTTATATCGTGTTTTCCACGAATAAAGAAATTTTCATCAAGAAAAGAATTGCCACTACGGTAATACTTGTAAAAGTCAATATTGTTGTCAAAGAATTTTTTGAGTTTTTTCAATTCTTTGTTAAGAAATTTCTTTATCTGCTTTGCACCATAAGGCTTTTTGCTTTCTATTTTATAGATAGCATTGTAATAAATCAGCTTTGAAACAATGACAGGTTTCTGATGTTTGAAAAAATGGATTTCCTCATCAGTATTTTTAAACCCTCGTTTTAAAACATACTCCTTTAATTTGGACAGGGTTTGGATAATAAGTTGAATTATGGCTTCAACTCGTTGTATCGAGCAATTATCTGCTTCAATCTCCAATTCGTTGATAGCCGTTTCCAGTTTATGTAGTGTTTCATTATAAAATTTATCCAGCATAATACCATTTAAAAATCAATTCTTTGATTAGTAGAAATATAAACATAAACTGCTTTGGGACTTAGCACAGTAAGGGCTTCCACCTGTGTTCTTAGCAAGGTCTGGATTTCATTAGCAGAACTGTTTATCATAGTGAGCACCTGAATATTATATTTCTCAATTATCTTCTTTAGCCCGTTCATTATATTTTTGGATAAGAGTATATCCAAACTTAGGTTGGTCTGATTAATCTTATTCAGCCAAGCATCTTTTTTAGCTACTGCCTCGTTAAACGATTTTTGGGAGTCTGCTATATGTATACAATGCACTAACCTGCCTTTTTTGTTGAAATCAACGGCGAGCTTTTTCAATAATTCACATTCTTCACTATGTAGTCGTACATCGAAAGCGATATTGTTTTCTATACTGAAAGTAGCTTTTTCCGGAACGATGATAATCGGCACATTGACTTTATAATTCTTCTCTGATATTTCCTGCCTAATTTGTGAATTGGATTTTATTCCGTTGGTGTCATATCCGATTATCAGGAAATCTATCGCGTTGTTCTGTAAATAGTTAATGATTGCGTCCGTGAAACTTTCCTTTGTCAGTCCGAAAGAAAGGTTTACTTCCGAAGTATTCTTATAGCTTTTTATCTGTTGATAGAACAGTTCTATTTCACGTTCTTTCAGCCCTTTTCTGAATTGATTGTTTTGTTCCGGTTCAGCCGTATCTTCCAACACGGTTAGTATATGAACATCTGCATTGAACTGTTCTGCAAATGCTATTGCATATAAGAAAGTATTGTCTGATGTTGAATAAAAATCAACAGGCAAAAGAATTTTTGGTTTTATTTCCATAACAAATGTTTTATTTATCTTCTACATTATATATCAGCATTGCCGTTTCAGAAAGACGTAGCAGCCTTTTACTATGGTTTATATTGAACAATCTTTTCATAAAGGGTAATTGTCTATGTATGATGCTTAGGATATTGATATAGTTATCTTCTACATACTTTGTCAAGCCGTCTTCTATATCCGTATCAATAACAATATCCACCTGAACATCAAGACCCTCAAAATTTGTAAGCCAATGTGCTTTCTTTTGTTGTGCAGCCATAGCTTTTTCTTCTGTATCGACTATGTGTACACATTTTAAAGGTGTCTCTGACGGGGAGAGTTTTGTGGCAATCCGCCTGATAATGACACATTCATTTTCAACGAGCATTACCGCAACGGCAAACGCCCCCGTAGAGGTAAAAACGGCTTTTGCAGGCACTGCCAATATCGGTATATCAAAACCACTGTCAATCAGCCTTACTGCGTGCGAGCCGAACAGTTTTTTGTCTATAGTGTTATTCCCCGACGTACCCATTACAATCAGGTCAATTGATTTTTCTACGATATGGCTCTCAATTACATCTTGGAAATAGCCATTTTCAAAATGGAACTCTACGGGAACGTGAAGCTTATTGTTGTTATGAGCCAACTGCTCCAATTTTTTTGCTTCTGTCTTAAATTCGTTCCACTCATCATTTTCCAGCGAATCGTTGAACATCTGTGCCAAAGGGTGTACCCGATAGCGTTCCTCGTCCGTCTTCGGTTCAATAATAGGTGTAATATGCAGAATGTGCAATTCCGAGTTAAAATTATCTGCAAGCGATAGGGCATATAAAAATGCGTTCTTTGCTACTTCTGAAAAATCTGTCAGAAAAAGTATTTTTTTCATCTGTTTATTTTTATTGTTTTTAATGGTCAGATGGAATTTCGCATAAGAAAATATTCATTGTTTTGGGTATGGAAATGAATATTTTCTTATGCTTCATTTCATAATAATTTGTATTAAGATAAACGATAACCTTTGATTGAATTTCCCCGTATCGCTTTGCGGAACAGCACCACCCGTTTGTAGTGGAAACTTCCGTAAGAATGTGTAGCAATAAATATCAGTATAGGGACAATCAGCCAGGTTAATGTTCCCAATACGATTTTCCCGGAAGCCATTAACGCATTGAGGCTGATGTTTTGGTATATTGCCATTCCGTTCGGAATTTCCCCGGCATCGAGATACATCGAAATGTCGGTCAGACTTTGCCACTGTGACTGATAAGTTGCCCATCCGATAATTGCACTGCCTAATGAGGTAGCCAGAAAAGACCTTACCACAATTAATATAACCATTATTCCCATCATTTCATTCATTTGCAGGTTGAGGGTAGCGTAAAACCATAACCCAATGAACAGGATGCCCATTCCCAATCCTTTCAGTACCGTCGCATATTCGAGGTAGCGGATGTCCATCTGCGGTTGTATAATCAGGTAAAGACTTAATGTATGCAGAGCAAAACACACAAATCCAAAAGCGATATAATACTTGATGTACCATTTATTTTTAAAACCGAAAAATGCCAATATTCCCGCAATGACGATACCGGGTATCATCCAAAGATTGATATGTGCGTTAATCAGGTTATTATACCCTAATACACCAACTGTATATTGTGAATATACCGATGTGCTTGCCAGATATAGCCCGAGAAAGAACAATAATATGGTAGCGTGGATAACATTTTTCTTTTTAAATGCTCCGAAATCAATCATCTTTCGTTTGAGCGATTTCTGCCTGTATATCAATGCTACAAAAAGAACCACTCCGATAATCAATGAACCCGAAATGTAAGGCGAAATAAACCACCCCTGTTGTTTCATAAACACAAAAAAGTAATTAAGCGACATAAAGGAGGTTGCTATCAAAACAAGTGACAGCCAGTCTATCTGATACAGTGGCATTTTGAAACCAAATCGTTGGTTATGTTGAAAAATAAGCGATACTGCCGCAATTACAAGCATCGTAGCGGACATAAACATATAAGGTGTCTGCCAGCTACCATTGAACACCATTGTAGAAAAATAATAAGCCGAAAGCTGCCCAAATCCAATGGACAAGGGGTAGAATACAGCATAGAATTTTCCACGGTCTCCTGTCGGAGCAATGATGAACATAATGGGTAATACCATTTCTATCAGCGGAAACATCTTGAAAAAACCTATGAGAAAACTGCAACTTATCAGAACAACAGGACTATCTGTAGTACCGCACATATATGATAATATAGCAAGGATAATAGCTGACACTGAAATGATTTCTTTGGTACGGAAACGCATCTTGACACGCATCAGTATCATTATGGCGCAGCCCATACCAATTGTACCTGCGTTATTGGCAAGCGAGATATATTCCGTATAGGTAGCCATTGCTCCCGTAATATCCGTAATGACACTTGTATATACTCCGGAAACGGTCATCATCGAGAATAATATCGTCAAAATCAGCAACAGCATCAAAGGTTTGGGAACCCAGCTTGCAAATGGACCTTTATTGTACATCTTCCTGTTATTTTAAGTTCACTTCTACATTCATTCCTGCACGAAGCAATTTCAAGTCTTCGGGTTTATTCTTATCTGTAAATTCAATACGTACCGGAATACGCTGTTGCACTTTCACAAAATTTCCTGTTGAGTTATCCACCGGAACAGCGGCATATCTCGCACCTGTTGCACCTGATACAGCGGTTATTTTTCCCTCAAATTCTTTACCGCCCAGTGCATCTACCTGTATTTTTGCCAAACCGCCTATCTGTACGTTGCCCATTTGTTTTTCACGGTAATTAGCCGTTACCCAAATGTTATTGATGTCCACGATAGTTCCAACCTGTTGGCTTGGGTTTAACAACTGCCCTACATTGACTGTTCTTCTTCCCATAATGCCATCGTGGGGAGCTGTGATAACGGTATAAGAAAGGTTCAGTTTTGCCATATCCAAAGCACTCTGCGTTCGTTTGATGTCAGCATCGTTCATTCCCAATCGCGATTGTACTTCGTTTACTGATAATTCGCTCGTAGTTTTAGAATTAATCACGGATTGATATTGCGAAATCTGGGCTTCCAACTGGGCTTTTTGTGCCTCGAAATCAGTCTTTATCTGGTCAAATTGCTGACGGGTTACTGCTTCGTCTGCCAAGAGGTTTTTGTAACGATTAAAATTCTGTTCCGCATTCCACAGTCTTGCTTTCGTAGCTTCTATATTCGCTTTTGCTGCCTGCACATTTGCTCCAACGGTATTTACATTGTTGGTCGCTGTTTTTACCGAACTGGATGTTGCGTTTTTAGAAGCCAAAGCCGACATATAAGTAGCTTCTGCCTGTCCTAATTGAGTTTGTATTTCACGGTCGTCCAATATCAATAATGTATCACCTTTTTTCACATATTGATGTTCCACAAAACGGATTTCAGTGATATAAGCCGAAACCCTTGTATTTATCGGGTTGATGAACGATTCTACCTGTGCGGCATTGGTGTATTTGTCGTTCCCGACATTGAAATAGGATTTTACCACAAAATAAAGTCCGCCCAAAACCAAAATGACTATCAAAATATTGATGATTTTGGTCTTTTTTTGTTTGGTTTTCTGCTTGTTTACCTTTTGCTTTTCCGCAGATTGTCCAGTCGGTTGCGGTGTGTTTTCCTGATTGTTGTTTTCTATATTTTCTGACATTGTTTTATCTTTAAGTTTATCAATTTATTATAAATTTCCGCTTTCTTTTAATAATTTGTAGTACGCATAAACGATGCTTATTTCCGAATTAGCAAACTGTAACTCTGCGTCTAATTTCTGATTACTTGCATCAATCAAATCCAATAAAATAGCCAACTGGTTGTTGTATTTACTGTTCATAATGCGATAATTTTCATCGGATAGTTCTTTGTTTGTTTCAAGTGTATTGTTCTGAGTAACGGCTTCATTGTATTTAATGTAAGCGGCATTTACAGCAACGTCAATCATCTGTTCAGCTTCGTTTGCCTGTGCAATGGCTTTGTCTTTTTCAAAACGCACCTGTTTGATTTTTTTAGGGGTTTTGTACAGTGCGTCAATATTAAAATTCAGTGAAAGTCCGGCACTCCATCCGTTAGTGTACATATCCAGAGCAGGCGTTGATGTAGTAATCGGACGTGCCAGCTGATTTCCTGCAAATGCAGATAACGAAGGCATCATTTCTGCACGGGTTATCTTTTCGGAGGTTTCATAAATATCAACTGCCTTTTTTGTCATCAATATGGTTGGATGATTTTGTGCGAATGCTCTGTAATCTTCCATCAATAAAGCTTTAGGAACATTGCTAAGTATGGTTTCGTCGGGCACAATCTGTGTATTTTCGGACAATCCCAAAGCGGTGGTAAGCTGTTTATTGAGAATTTGACGGTTATTTTCTACGACCTGTAAAGCAAGTTTAAGATTAGACAATTGCAGTTCGCCGCGGATAACATCATTTCTCGTAACCATTCCCTGATTATAAAACTTATTGATGTTTTGCAAGCGTTGTTCCGCCAATTGGATATTCTGCTGATATACTGATTTTTGGTTCAGTAGTTGATACAAATCCAGATAGTAGCCCAACACCAAAAGTTTGATGCTTTGTTCGTTCGACTGATAATTCAGCTCTGTTAATTCTTCTTTCAAAGATTGGGCTTTGATACCATTTTTTACCATTCCGCCTTTCCATATCAACTGACTGGCATCTATCGAAAAAGTATTGCCGAAATGTGGCATATCTACTCTTGTGGAATTGGAAAAATCCTTATCAATAATGTGGGCATCCCCAAGATAATATCCTTGCAAAGCCGCATTCAAAGTAGGGAGTTGTGCGTTTTTAGCAACTTCTACATCTTGCTTTGCTATGGCAATATCTGTTTTGGAAACTTTCAGATTCGGATGATTTTCTTTGGTCAGCTCAAATAACTCTTTAATGGTTATCGTTCTTTCTTGACCTTGCTGGGCATAGATTGTTTGCGAAAAAACAAAAAGCCCTAACAATAGCATAGTGATTTTTTTCATTTTGAACTTGTCATTAATTACTTAAATATTACTTGGCAAAGTTCTGAATGAAAGGGTCTTCATAAAAGGTTAGTAATTCACAAAAAGAGGTTCAAACGGTATGTTGCTAATGCTTTCCGAAACATACCAATAAAAAAGGCAACCCACAAAAGACTGCCCTTGCATACCATTTAAGGATAAATGTGCAACTATTTTCTATTTATCCTCGGATTGGATATTTTTATAGTATTCTTCTTTTAGATGTTCAATTTTCTCCTTTAGTTCTTTGTTGATTCTTTCAGGAAATGTTTTCAGTTTTTTCAGTTGAAACGCTAATACAATACTTACAATACCTGCAAATATGAAAGACAAAGCTGTCATTACCACTAAAGAGATTCCGGCAAAGATTGGATTGACAATCAATAAAAATGAAAGGATGATACCGAGTACGCTTACAATTGCCAGATTTCCCCAACGCAACACGCCATAGTTTTTCAGCTCAAAAGCGAAACCAAGCCCCTGAAATGACCGGAACAATAAGCTGAACCCAATAAAAAATGGCAATGTGGTAGCTGCAACGACTGGTTTGGTTATCAATATGACACCTATCAGCAGTGTGAATATTCCACTTGCCAAATACCAGCCCCAACCGTCTAACTCGTCCTTGTTTTGTACGGAAAAGAAAATTTCCATAATGCCGCTTGCCAAAAACGATATACTGAAAAGCATAACCAATGAAAGATAAGCAGATTCAGGGACTGTAAACAGATAACCGCCCAATACAATAAATAATGCCCCGATGATAGCAGGTACATACCAATGCTTTATGGTGTTTCGGATTGTTTTAAAAAATATTGCCATAGACTGTCTTTTTAAGATGTAAATTTTAATACTGATGCAAAGTTCGGGTTTGCAGGACTTTCAGTAAAGGTTTATAATGCCTAAAAAGAGGTTCAAACAGTATCTGCACAGACTAAATACTACTATTAAAGGAAAGGGTGTGTTCGATGCTAAATGGCATCGACTAATTTATTCGTTTTCTTGAAATTAGAGGGGCTAAGTCCTGTGTGCTTCTTAAAGAATTTGCCAAATGCGTATTGGTCAGAAAAATCAAGCTCGTTGGATATTTCTTTAATAGAGTTGTCGGAATTGAGCAGCAGGATTTTTGCATTGTTCAGCAATGCTTCGGTAATAAATTTGGACGGTGGCTGATTGGTTATTTCCCTGACGGTATTGGAAAGGTATTTGGAAGAAATCAACAATTTGTCGGCATAGAATTTAAGCTCTTTTTCTTTCATGAAATTTATGCTTACCAATTGCAGGAACTTCATCGTGATGCTTTCTTTTCTTGAATTTTCAAGAATGTTTATGTCCTTTCCTTTTCCCTGTAAAAAGTCTCCCACCAAAATATACACCAGCGATGTGAATAAAGACAGCTTTATCTGCTGGCTAAACGTGATTTCTTTTTCTTCCTGATTATAATAAAAAAGCTGTTCACATAAGTTGAGTATATGAGCAAAAGCATTATCTGAAACTTTCTCAATATTATTGTTACTGCTGCGAAGTGCTTGCTGCATTTCATATTTATTGAAAGCAAAAGAAGTTTTATTGTTTAGCTCATCCCTGTCTATTAAAATAAAATATGCTTTCACATCATCTGTAAAGGCATTTACCTTATATACATTATTGGGTATTATCATACCCAAATTTCCTTTTTTGTAGTGATGTATCAACTCATTGGATTTGATGCTGATGCTTCCCTTTTCAATGATAACAATAGTAGTCTTTTGGGGGCTAAAAGAGTCCCCTACTTTCACTTTCCGTAATAATGCACGTTCTGTAAATACACTTATCATCCAATGGTTGTTGTTAAGTTAATCAGATATTGAGCGTTACCGTAAAAATATAAAAAATAAATTTTAAAGGTTTAAGGTAAAATCGAATAATCGCTGAGTATAAAATACAAAAGTAAAAAAAGTATACAAATTTAGCCCCGAAAGGCTTTAATTTAGTATTCACAAAACTATATTCTATGATGATGGCTTATTAATCAAACAACGTATCCCGAATGGTCTTGTTTGATTAATAAACTATCCCTCCTGCACCAAATGCTGTAAGTTCGGGTCGTTCTTGATACGCTCCATTTCATTTTCAACGATATGCAGAATGTGCGATTTTATCTGACGGTAATTGCTTTCAATCTCCTGTTTCATTTTATCCTCGCCCTGCTCATCTACAAAAGATAAAATCTGCGGTATATTTTGATATGCTTTGGTTTCTGCGGAAACTCTTTCATTATCTACCACGATTTCTGCGTGAAATATTTTTTGCTCGATACGTTCATCGAAGTTATCCGATACAGAACCGACAAACATCCCCTGTGTTAAGGTTGAAATTTTGGAAGCCGGAATAAGGCTGTCTAATTGCGTAGAAATAGAAGTTGATTTATCGTTACGGTTAATAGTCATACTTTGGCGTTTCTGCAATACTTTCCCGAAGCGTTCTGACAGGCTCTTTGCGGTTTCTCCAACAACCTGACCGGAGAAAACATTACCTACGGTATTCTGAATAACCTTGCTCTCTTTGTCGCCGTAATCACGTGTTAATTGCGAAAAGTCCTGAAAGCCCAAGCATACAGCCACTTTATTACTTCTCGCCGTTGCGATAAGGTTATCCAGTCCCCTGAAGTAAATCGTAGGCAACTCATCTATGATAACGGAACTCTTTAGCTGTCCCTTTTTATTAATCAGTTTTACAATCCTCGAATTGTATAAACCCAAAGCTGCGGAGTAGATATTTTGGCGGTCGGGATTGTTGCCCACACACAAAATTTTCGGCTCTTTTGGGTTATTGATGTCCAGCGAAAAATCATCGCCTGTCATAACCCAATACAACTGCGGGCTAATCATTCTTGACAATGGAATTTTAGCCGATGCGATTTGTCCCTGTAATTGGTCTTGTGCTCCGCCTTGCCACGCATCCATAAAAGGCGATAAGTAATTTTCCAAATCGGGATAGGAGGTTAAAATCGTGAATACGTCTGAATACTTTTTATTTAGTAATTCTATGGCGTGTGGGAATGTACAATATTTGCCGTTATCATAGATTTTCAGATACCAAATAATGGCTGCCAATAGAATAATCGGGCTTTCCACGAAGAAATCCCCTTGCTTCTGTATCCACGACCTGTTGAGGTTCAACATTATGGTATAAGCCGCTTCGTAGGCATCCGAAATGTCCGTCATAAAATCGGGATTAAGTGGATTGCAACGGTGGCTCTTGCGTGGGTCGTCAAAGTTTATCACGTAAAATTTCGGCTGAACTTTGTATTTATCCCTGTTCTTCAGTAGATGATTGTAAGCAATCGTGGAAAGGTCGTCGAATTTGAAGTCGTATATATACATACTGAAACCTTTCTCAATCTGTTGCTTGATATAGTTGTTTACGATAGCATAAGATTTACCGGAACCGGGTGTTCCCAGCACAATCGTTGCCCGAAAAGGATTGACTACGTTTATCCAACCGTCATTCCATTTGTTTTTGTAGTAAAACTTCGTGGGTAGATTGACAGAATATTCATTTTGCATCAACCTTGTTTCCTGCTGAAAACTTTCATTTTCGTTGTTGAAAACGTCGTCCATCAGGTTGGTACGGAGCAATCGGCTCATCCAAACACCTGCCATTAGCAAGGCGATATATCCTAACGAAATGGTAAGGATATAGAGAAATGTACCGATTACCGGAGGTAGCTTTAATAAAGGCGTATTCAGAAAGAACAGCACAAAACCAACGCCCAACGCCACGTAGATTTTAGTCCACGTTATTTTTTCATTCTTTACGCCCTTTGTTCCCAAACAGCTCAAAGCCAACAAAACCAAAGCAAAGGCTTTGGTATATAGGGTATGCGAAAACAGCCCTGCCGTTCGCTGAAAATTCCCTAATATTTTGTTGATTACTTCCAACGTCCAACCACGTTCTAAAAAGAAACCGTAGCAGAACCAATAAAGGTGCATCAGCACCAAAAGAATACTGACTGCCCGCATAAAAGCCATTATCTTGGCAAGCCCTCTTAAATCGTCTTCTCCCTGCATTATCTAAAGTTTTAATGTTCGGGCGTGAATTTAAAGGCTCTATGGAGTGGCTCTAAGAATGTGGCAGCCAGTGGCGTTCTGTGGCAGTGTTTGGCTGAATATTACTTCTGACCTCTTTGGCGTTTTCTTTTCTTCTTCATTTTATTGGCAAAGTCCTGTTCTTCGTAATCTTCGCCCTGGGCTTCGGGAAGCAAGCCGCCCAGTGCTTCAATCAAACCGTCTTCGTGTTTTTCAGTATGTAAGAAGTCGAACAAATGGTGTGGTTCTTCCGCAGGAAGATCCGCATCATTTGATGTGGATAATTTGGGTTGTAAAACGGCAGGTTCTTTAATATTCGGTTTGATGTTATTGTTCCAATAATCATTAAAGGTGTTGGCAGAAAGTTCTGTTGCCAAATGTGAACCGTTCCAAACTGCTTTGGAATTGTGGTCTATAAATGTGATGCCATAAATACGCCCTGTATCATTTCGGCGCACCACAACGTTAATACCCTGTTCCGCCAACTGCTTTTTAAATGCCTGTTCATCGCTCGTGGTTTTCAGGGCAATGGTAACGGCAGATTTTAGGGTCTGTTTGGTGGGGCTATCTTTCAAAGCCGTTTTGCATTTCGCAAAATGCAGTTCCAAAGCCGGAAGCCCTGCGCTCTTTCCGAACAGCGAAGCCTTGAACGGATGCCCGGCTCTTTCGCCTTTTTCATTTAGCGGAATATATATTAAGCCCTGCTTCATCTCTCCCTGCAATTCGCCCTCGATTTTCTCGGCGGTAATATTGAACAGGGAAAGCAGGGCATTGTATTCGCCCAAAGTTTGGTACTGGTAGTAATTCGGGAGGTGGCGAACGACCGAAGCAATTTGGCTTTTTACATCGCCTGCCCGATAATCTACCGGACGGAAAACCTTATCATTCTGATTGCGCTCTTTGTCTGTTGCGGGTATCAACCCGTGTTTTCTTTCCAGTTCACGGCATACATTCATAGACCGCATTTTCTCGAATTTGTCCGAAATCTTTTTGCCCTGCTCGTCCACGCAAACCGATACAATGTGTATATGGCTGCGGTCAATATCCGTGTGTTTGAACACGACAAAAGGCTGTTCGCCGTAACCCATTTCCCGCATATACTGTTCTGCCATTTCCCTAAACTTATCATCGCTTACCTTGTCGTTCGGGTCAGGATTGAGCGAAATATGAAGCGTATGTTTCTCGGTATTGCGGTTGGCTATCAGGTAAGGTGCAAAAGACTGGGCTAATTGTGCCACGGAATAATGACCGCTTGCCGTTTCAATCATCTTATTGGCAAACAAAATCTGCCCGTTTTCATTCTCTACTTTAAGCTGATTGTACGCCAATGCACCGTATAAATTTGCGCTTCTTCCAATTTTTGCTATCATTTCTACCGCTATTTTTTCAGGTATTTGGCTTCAAATTCCTCGCTTATTTGGATAATTTTTTGGCATAGCATCGCCATTTCAGCCGTCTGTTTTTCCAGTTTGTACAGGAACGCTGCGGCTTTTTTCTCGGAAAAATTCTTGTACAATAGCTTTACAATCTGATTATAGTTCACGCCGATGGAACGGAACTGGCTGTGAAAAGAGGTCAGCCGCATATAAAAATCAACCGTTCCCTTGTCAATCTGAATGGTCTTTATGGTCTTGTCAAAGATGCAGGACGTTATAAAATGCGCCTTTACCTGCATACCTGATTTATCAAAAAGGGCAAGAAATCGGGCGTGTTCCTGCTCGTTAAAGGAAATCGTATAGCGGATTGTCGCCGGGTCTTCTTTGGGGCGGCGTCCGGTCTTTTTCAATTGTTTTTTGTTGTTATCGTTCATCACTAATCCATTTTAAAATCCATACAAAACCCTGACTTCGGAAGGTGTTTTCTGCCCCCTGCAAAGGGCAAGCTGTTTTGAGCATCGGAAATCATTCCGAGATGCACAAAACACAACTTGCCGTGTTCTGTTGAACACAAAAATCCGTCCGCCAAAAAAGGCGGAACCGGATTAAATGTAACAGGGAAAAACGGCTCGATGCCGTTCCCGTTACCCTCCGATTTGTCAAAAGAATTTTGCATAAATCCATTAATAAAAATCATTGTACAAAGTAAAGCCCTGTTTACGAAAGCATTGTACTGTATAGCAGTGCCAACACTGCCTTTGAACGCCAAACACTGCCACACCGCAATCAGCGGGCAAATCAATCGCTTTATTTGCTGTATAATTTTAGTACAGGTAGTAAAAAATGTATCTAAACAAAGAAGAAAATCAGGTTTGCAAACAGGCGGTTTGGAATAAAAGCATAGGGTTTTAAAAGCATAAAAAAATAAAAGTGTAAAAGCATAAAAGCAGTAAAGCAATTTACCTGTTGCAAGTTTTGCCACTTGCCAAAGAATGTACCTGACAAGGTAAAAATGAAAGCAAATACCTGTGCAGGAAAGTATGCAAAAGGGAATGCAGGAATATAGGAATGAGGTAATAAGCAGATAAATCAATATTCAATCCTGCAAAACAAATAAAGTGTGTAACAATAAATTTTTAAATAATGGAAACAACAAAGAAAACTTTAAAAATCAGCTTCTCCACCCAAAAAGGCGGTGTGGGAAAATCTACGATGACCACCTTGCTGGCAAGTGTGCTTCATTACCGTTTAGGTTTTAATGTGCTGGTGATGGACTGCGACTTTCCGCAGCACAGCCTGACCAATATGCGTGAACGGGATAAGAGAACCATAATGCAGAACGACTATCATAAAAAAGCGGCAATGAAGCAGTTTCAAGCCATCAACAAAAAAGCATACCCGATTATCAAATGCAAGGCTGAAGCGGCTCTGGAGAAGGCATCGGAATACAGAAGCCAGTCGGTGGTTGTACCGGATGTTATTTTCTTCGACCTGCCGGGAACAGCCAATACCAAAGGCGTACTGACTACCTTAAAAAAAATGGACTTCATCTTTTCGCCCATTACTGCCGACCGTTTGGTAGTGGAAAGTACATTGAGCTTTACCAAAGCCTTTCTCGGACTTCCAAAAACGGACGAGGGCAATCCCGAACAAGAGATGTGGCTGTTTTGGAACCAAGTGGACGGCAGGGAAAAAACAGGTTTGTATGATGCGTATCAAAGTGTCATCAAAGAACTCAACCTGCCTATAATGGAAACAAGAATAATGGATAGCAAGCGTTTCCGAAAGGAAACAGACGATACAGGTAGTTATGTATTCCGGTCAAGTTTGCTGCCTGCCGAACCACAGTTAATGAAAACAACTAAAATGGATTTGTTTGTCGAGGAATTTTTAAAAATCACTCATCTATAAAAATAGTAAAGTATGGCTTCAGATAACAAAAACAACGATTTTGAAAAGCCCAATGTTGATGAGGAATACCTTATGAACATCATAAGCGGCGATGAGCCTGTTGCTCCACCGAGCAATAACAAAAAGCAGGATGTACCAAAGGAAACAAAGCCCAGGGAAAAAGTCCGTAACAGTTCATCAAAGAAAGCGGACTATGAGGAAACGTTTTTGGTCAATCGGTTTCCATCGGGGCGTAACGGCAAGGTCGTTTACATACGTCCCGAATACCACGAAAGGTTAATCCGCATTGTGCAATTAACAAGAGAAGAAAAGACTACACTCTATTCTTATATCGACAACATCCTTGAACACCACTTTAGGGAGTTTGGGGATGATATTACTGATTATTTCAACGAACGTTTTAAACCCATTTTATAGTTATGGAAATAGTAATTGTGATATGCCTGCTGATTGTGATTGCCCTGCTTGTGCAGGACAAGATTGTAATCAAAAAAAGTTCAGAAAGAAAACCGATACAGGAAAAAAGCAACCCTAAACTGCCCGATATTATGGGGCAACCTAGACCTAAGAGAAGCCTTTCGGTGCCAAACAATGCCACCGAAAGCCAAGTTGAAAAACCAGAAATAAATCCTGATAATTTTGACATAGAATACGACGAAAATGAAAACGTCGGCATTCAAATTCCGCAGGAAGAGCTGGACGAAGTTTTCAGTAATATGCCTGATTTTGGGGAAGAGGAGGAAGAATGGAATAGGTACGAATTATCCGATGGCGATAACGGTTTCGCCCAAGGGGTTACCTTTGAAGAACTAAGCTCCGTGGGGATACTGCTTCAAAAAGAAAAACTGGAGCAATCTCAAAAGGAAACAGCGATAGCTATAGTTCAGAAAATACAGGGAACCGAATTATTCAGCCTTTTGGAAAATTCTATGGAAGGCACTTCTCGTAAAATAGCAGAGCTATTGGATAGTAGCCTTTCTTCTGAAACGGAAACCAGTTCTTCCACTTTGCGGAAAAATGATTTGGAAAATTTCGACATTGGGGAGTTTGTATAGACTTCCCTTTGTCTTTTAAAACAACGAAGTATGGAAAGAGAATTGCCCAGTATAAATATCGAGGGAACAGATTTCTTGATCGATATAAATAAGGTCGAGTTAAGGGAAAAAAACAATCCAGTCAATACCATTTCAATTTACGTAATGAGCGATGTAGAAGATGGCTACGCTTTTAACTATAGTCTACAGGAGAAGAACATTCCGAACCTTATAAGTAACGGAGAAGACACTTCAGTAAAGATACCGGAACTCGTTGTGCTTGATCCAGCAGGAATGGCAGAAAAGTATAAGCTAACACCCCAAGAATTAGAAAATAAAACAGACTTCGACTTGATGGTGGATCAGACGGCATTCAATGACAGAACCCAAAAGGGAATGCTTCCTACAATCAATATTGAAGGTCATACATTTTATGTTGATATACGCATGGATATGCTTCGCCCCAAAGATGATTTCTTGTCAAAAGGAATTGTCTTTGATGAAATAGATCATTATTTCTCCGAGGAAGCGAATGCTTACATCATTCCCTACAACCCTAAAACACGCGAATTTCAAGAGTTAGATTATGATAGTATTCTGGTATTTCCAAAAGACCTTATCGCCGTTCAATTTCCTTTTCAAAGAGATCTTGATCCAATTGGTTGGAACCGAAACGGAGGTTGGAATATCAAAGAAGATTTAAAGCGTATAGGTCTAAAATCTCATTTTGAAGCAAAGACAATTCCCTGGAAGGAAACATTCCTACCACAAATAATAACAGAAAATCTGATGGTGCTGAAAGAAAAAACGATCAAGAAAAAACTCCAAAACAAGTCTGTTTCCTTTTCAAAAAAAGAGCAAGGAAGCAAAGTGCGAAAAATGTAACCTCTTTAAAGAGGATTAGTAAGAAGCACGTCGAACATCATTTTGTTCGATGTGCTTCTTACTAATAGCTACCAATTAAAATGGCACTCACTGCCAAGTAATTCCTCTCACTATCAATTTTGGAAAACGGTGGAAATTAGGGGCTAAAAGCACAAACCTATTCATCAACTCGCACAACAACTCAACTTTGAGACGTCCTTTCCAAATGTTATGGCTGCTAATTTTATGCCTTCTCCTAATGTCAAATAAGGATAGAAACTCTCAGCCAATTCCCTTACTGTAATACCGTATTTGATAGCCATACTTAATAGTTGAATAAGTTCCCCGCCTTCGGGTGCAACTACTCTTGCACCTATCAGTTTGTCAGTTTCGGTATTGCGAATGAGTTTGATAAAACCCCTTGTGTCGTTTGCTGCAATGGCTCTCGGTACGTCTTTAAGTTCCAGTTTTGAAACTTCAAATGGAATGCCTTTTGATTCTGCCTGTGCTTCATCTAAACCTGCCCCTGCAATTTGTGGGTCAGTAAACACCACCCAAGGTAAAGAAGAATAATCGGCTTTATTATCTGTTCCTGAGAACGCATTTTCAACGGCAATTTTACCTTCAAAAGCGGCTGTATAAACAAATGCAGGGGTGTTGGTTACGTCACCTGCTGCGTAAATGTTAGGTAGATTGGTTTCCATTTTTTCATTTACAGCGATATGTCCGCTTTTGGTGAGTTCCAAACCAATGTTATCTAACCCTAATTGGCTTGTATTGGCTTTTGTGCCTGTGGCAATTACTACCTTACCTTTTTCTATAATTTGCGTAAATGAACCGTCAGCACATTTACAGTGAATGATGGTTTCATTCCCTTGTTTCTCGAATTTCACGGCTCTGAAATTAGGTAAGATTTCAATGCCTTCTTTTCGCATTTGGGTTTCCAATGCTTCACTGATGTCTGGGGTTTGTGTCCGTAGAACACGGTCGGTAAATTCAATGATTCGGACTTTAACGCCTAAACGATTGTACGCCATTGCAATTTCCAAACCTATGTAACCTGCTCCCATAATGGTCAAGCTTTCGGGTTTTTCTTCCAAGTCGAAAAGGGAAACGTTGGTCAAGTAGTCAATTTTGTCCAATCCTTCAATAGTCGGAATGTTGGTCGTAGCTCCCGCAGCAATTAAAAATTTGAAGGCTTTGTATTCCTTGCCATCAACCAAAATGGTTTTGTTGTCTTTGAATTTTGCCCAACCTTTTAGCATAGTCAGGTTTTCAAAATCGCTTACCACATCCATATATTTTTTCTCTTGAAGTGTGGCTACTAATTTTTTCTTGTCTTTGATGATTTGAGCGAAATCAATATCAACTACTTTTGGCTTGATGCCTTCAAAGTTGGAATGTGTAGCGTGATAAGCCGACTCGCCTGCACGAATAAGATTTTTAGAAGGCACACAACCCACGTTGACACAAGTACCGCCAAAGTCCAAACCACCGTTTACCATTAAGGTCGATAAACCTAAACTTTCGGCTTTGATAGCTGCCGAAAATGCAGCCGAACCACCACCGATAATTATTAAATCAAATTGATTATTCCTACTATTTCCATTTTCAGAAATTTCACTTTTTACACGATAGTTTTTTGTGCCGTTAATGGTATTGATGATTTCTTCTTTACTTGTTTTGGTAGGGTCAAAAGAACATTCACAAGTAGCTTTTGGGTAGCTCACATTGGCTTCTTTAACACCCTCATTTTGTGAAAGCATTTTTTTTATTCCTGTGGCACAATGGTCGCAGGTCATACCTGCAATTTCCAATTTTATTTTTTCTTCTTTCATCTTATTTTTTTAATTTATTTAGGACTATACTTAACAACATTTCATTCCTATGTTTTTAGGCTCAAAGAAATCCTCAAGCGTCAATATTTTTCCATCAGGATTATTTTTTAACCATTGTTTTGCTGTTCTTTCGCTTGCAAAAAATGAAACGTGATTACATAGCGACCCTTTAATATTGCAGGTGTCAACAGATTCTACCCAAGAAATAAATAAAGGATAAGGAGTTGTCCATAATAGCTGACCTCCGTTTATTTGTAATTCTATGAGAGAACTATCAATTGGGTCGGACGAATGAACATTGACTTCCACATCTAACCATTCAGCAAACAGAATGGCATCTACTACACACCATGTGTATAACATCTTACCATTTACAATAAAGCGATGTTTGGTAGGAACTGTAGATAGACCAGAAAATGCAATAATATTTCCTTGTACATCGGTTTCGCCCAGTTTATTCAAAATAGCGTCCGCTTTATCTTTGGACACTTTTATTAGTTTATAAAATCTGTTTTTAGATATAGAACTGCCTTGCATCAATTCTTGAAATATTCGTAAAATAAAATCGCTATTCTTTATCTTAAATTCAGAAAAAAGAATGTCGTTTAATTGACCGTCAATATATTTTCGTTGATTTTTCATAAGTTTTCTATTTTGGGTTTTACTGCAAACATGCTTTACTTCCTATAATATCGCCATCTGATGCACTCCAGATATAAGAAAGACCATCTCCTGTTGCTGTAGCTGTTACTTTTGTGGTTGCCCCAATCGCAATGGTGCTTTGTTCCGCACTCAAATCTGTGTAAGAAATGGTCGAAGTACCTGTTGGGGTGGAAGAATTAGTACCGGGAGTTGAAGAATTTGTTGGTTTTACTTCCGGTTCCTGTACTTCTTTATTACAACTAGCTACTATCATCCCGATAGTAACAATGCCTAAAATTAATTTTACAGTTTTCATATTATTTAGAATTTTCTTTAATGATTTCGGCTTTATAACCTGTTTTTTCAATTACTTTTATGATAGCTTCAGGATTTGTTTTGCTTGGGTCGTACTGGATAGTTGCCAAATCGCCCGGATATTCCACTTTGTGTTCAATAATGCCGTCCACTTCTTTGAGGGCATTTGAAATATGGTTGGAACAACCTGCACAAGTCATTCCCGTGATTTTCAGTTGCAGGGTCTTACCTTCTTGCTGGTTTGTATTTGCTGTTTGTGCTTTACTGTCAGTCGGTTTGCAACATTGAGCATTAAGCTGAGCAATTCCAATTAGGAACAAAGCACTCAATAGAATTAAATTCTTTTTCATAGTATAATTATTTAATTAAGTTCTTAAATACGAGGGGCAAAAAAATACTATTTCTTGCCAACCACTTTGTAACCTGTACCGTTGATGGCTTCTTCAATTTGAGCAAGACTCACTTTGGTTTGGTCAAATTCTACTTTGGCAGTCGCTTCTTCATAAATCGCATCTACCTTAACAATGCCTGGCAATTTGTTCACATCATTTTCTACGTGTGAAGCACAACCATTGCAAGTCATTCCTTTTACATCAAAAGTTACCGTTTGGATGTCAGAAGCATTGACGATTACAACTTCCTTGTTGTCGTTTGAAGGATAGAAAATGTGTGCGTAGTTCGGAAAAGCGAGCATCAAGGCTGCAAATACGGTTACAATTCCCAAGAATGTTTTGGTCTGCATAAAGGGTTTCTTTTCGTCTTCTTCGCAATCACATTGAATTTCTTCGGCTGTTCGTGGTTTAAGTTTCTGATACCAAGCAAAACCCAACACCAAAACAGTGATACCGATTAGATAAGGTCTTGCTGGTTCCATCCACGAAAATGTAGATGCCACTCCTGACGCTCCTGAAATAAGAGCCAATACAGGTGTAATGCAGCAAAGTGATGCTGCTACTGCCGAAAGCACTCCCGCTCCGACAAATCTGTTGTTTTTCTTGTTCATACTGTTTCCTTTTTTGAATTGTTTATGATGTGTTTAAAAAATGGACGAAGTAAAGTCAGTTGCTCTTGTTTCAAAGAGTAGAAAATGGTTTGTCCTTCTCTTCTCCCTTCAATGACGTTTCCGTCTTTTAGTTTTCTGAGGTGTTGCGAAACGGCAGGAATGCTCATTCCGAGAATGTCTGAAAGGTCGCAAGGGCAGAGTTCGTTTTCTTCTTCTAAGAGAAATAAGATTTTCAACCTTACTTCGTTTCCTGCCAATGCTAAAAGTCCACTCAGTTGGCTGAATGCCTTGTCGTTGGTTTGAAGTATTACTCTACAATTGTCTATTTGAACCTTGTCGGCAAACACACGGATACACGATTGATTGTTTTCCATAATTTCCTTGTTTAGGATTTAATAACGCAGCAAAAATACAAATAGTTTTCTTATTTAAGCAAATACTTAAATGATAATTTTAATAAATCTTTTTTTTAAGCGGTGGGTCTCTTGGGACTTTGTTAAGGGGATAAATAAATACCCAGTGTCTTTTTAGGATAATGGAAAACTTATAAAATCATAAGGGAGAAATTTTATCAGCTATTCTGTATCGAAATGTTTGGCATTTTTTCATGCTCCATTATCAACTATAACGCCACTCACTGCCAAATCATTCCTTTGACTGTCACTTTATTATAACGCCTTGATTTCTGAAACACCTTTGTTCAGAAAGCCCGCGAGAAGTGGGAATACAATAACAAATTAATGTGTTTAATCATGAAAAAACAAAGAAAAAAAGTTTTGCTGGCAGCTACATTGATGCTCTCAGGAATCGGTGCATTCGCCCAGGGAAATGGTACAGCAGGTATCACAGAAGCTACCCAAATGGTCACCTCTTATTTCGATCCCGCCACACAGCTTATCTACGCTATTGGTGCCGTAGTAGGACTCATCGGAGGTGTTAAAGTGTACAACAAATTCAGTTCGGGCGACCCCGATACATCCAAAACTGCGGCAAGCTGGTTTGGTGCGTGTATCTTTTTAATCGTGGCAGCTACCATCCTGCGTTCATTCTTTCTTTAATCCTCTAGTTTATGAACAATTACAACATAAACAAAGGCATAGGAAGAACGGTGGAATTTAGGGGTCTGAAAGCACAATACCTGTTCATTTTCGCAGGTGGGCTGCTCGGCACGCTCATCTTCGTGATGATACTATATATGACTGGCTTAAACTCTTACATCTGCCTTTTTCTCGGAGCAGGCGGTGCTTCGCTGATTGTGTGGCAGACCTTTTCACTGAACAGGAAATACGGCGAACACGGATTAATGAAGATAGCCGCTAATAAAAGGCATCCTCGATACATCATCTGTCGCAAGCCTGTACACCTCTATTTAAAATTCACATCTAAACAGAATGCAGTATGAGAAATGTATCTAAAACAACAACGCTGGAAAATAAATTTCCTTTATTGGCGGTAGAAAACAACTGCATTCTTTCCAAAGATGCAGATATTACCGCCTGCTTTGAGGTTCGTTTGCCGGAACTGTTTACTGTAGCTTCTGCGGAATATGAAGCCATTCATTCCGCCTGGCATAAGGCTATCAAGACCTTGCCTGATTTTACAGTTATTCACAAACAGGATTGGTATATTAAGGAAAGCTATACGCCCAATTTGGCAATCGAAGACCAGAGCTTTTTATCGAAGTCTTACCAACGTCATTTTAATGAGCGACCGTTCCTAAACCATTACTGCTACCTCTTTTTAACCAAGACAACTAAAGAGCGTATGCGTATGCAAAGTAATTTTTCATCGCTTTGCAAAGGTTCGCTGATACCAAAGGAAATCAGGAACAAGGAAACAATACACCGCTTTATGGAAGCGGTGGCACAGTTTGAACGTATCTTAAACGATAGCGGTTTCATAACCCTGAAACGTCTTACCGAAGATGACATTATCGGAACGGACGAAAAACAGGGATTATTGGAACAGTATCTTACGCTATCAAGGGAAGCTGGAACACCGATGCAGGACATCGCTCTCGGAACGGAAGAAGTCCGTATCGGGAACAAAAGGTTGAGCCTGCACACCTTGTCCGATACTGACGATTTACCCGGAACGGTATCGGCTGATACCCGTTTTGAAAAGCTATCTACCGACCGAAGTGATTGCCGTTTGTCATTCGCCGCACCTGTGGGCTTGTTGTTAAACTGCAACCACATTTACAACCAATATTTGTTTTTGGATAACAGCGAAGCCAATCTACAAAAGTTTGAGAAGTCCGCAAGGAATATGCACTCACTGGCTCGTTACAGTCGTGCCAACCAAATCAACAAAGAGTGGATAGAAAAGTACCTAAACGAAGCCCACAGTTTTGGGCTATCTTCTGTTCGTGCTCACTTCAACATTATGGCGTGGTCGGATGATCCGGCAGAACTGAAACAGCTAAAAAATGATTGTGGTAGTGCTTTAGCATTGATGGAATGTAAACCCAGACACAACACTACCGATGTAGCAACATTGTACTGGGCAGGAATACCGGGTAATGCAGGTGATTTTCCCGCAGAGGAAAGTTTTTACACCTTTATCGAACCTGCATTATGCTTCTTCACGGAAGAAACCAATTACCACAATTCGCCATCACCATTTGGTATCAAGATGGCTGACCGCCTGACTGGAAAGCCTATCCATTTGGATATTTCGGATTTGCCGATGAAACGTGGAATTATTACCAATCGTAACAAGTTCATACTCGGTCCATCGGGAAGTGGTAAATCTTTCTTCACAAACCATATGGTACGACAGTATTACGAACAAGGCGCTCACGTTTTGCTTGTTGACACTGGTAATTCTTATCAAGGATTATGCGAACTCATTAAAGGTAAAACTAAAGGCGAAGACGGTGTTTACTTCACCTATACCGAAGATAATCCGATTGCTTTTAATCCTTTCTATACCGATGATGGTGTGTTCGATATTGAGAAGCGTGAAAGTGTCAAGACTTTGATATTGACGCTTTGGAAACGTGATGATGAACCACCAACCCGTTCAGAAGAAGTAGCATTATCAAATGCTGTATCAGGCTATATCGAGCGCATCAAACAGGACGATATTTATCCATCATTCAATGGCTTCTATGAGTATGTAAAAGGCGATTACCGCAAGGTACTCGAAGAAAAACAGGTAAGGGAAAAAGACTTTGACATTGCCAATTTCCTGAACGTACTCGAACCCTACTACAAAGGTGGTGAGTATGATTATCTGTTAAACTCTGATAAGCAGTTAGACTTGTTGAGCAAGCGTTTTATCGTATTTGAAATTGATGCGATTAAAGACCACAAAATCCTCTTTCCCATTGTGACAATCATCATAATGGAAGTCTTCATCAACAAAATGCGTAGGCTGAAAGGTATCCGCAAGCTCATATTGATTGAAGAAGCGTGGAAGGCGATTGCCAAAGAAGGAATGGCAGAATACATCAAGTACCTCTTTAAAACCGTCCGCAAATTTTTCGGTGAAGCAATCGTCGTAACGCAAGAGGTCGATGATATTATCCAATCGCCCATCGTCAAAGAAAGTATCATCAATAACTCTGACTGTAAAATCCTCTTAGATCAACGCAAGTATATGAACAAGTTCGATGATATACAGGCGATGTTGGGGCTTACAGATAAGGAAAAAGGGCAGGTACTTTCTATCAATATGAACAACGATGCAAGCCGACTTTACAAAGAGGTTTGGATAGGCTTAGGTGGTACGCACTCGGCAGTCTATGCCACCGAAGTTAGTTTGGAGGAATACCTTGTGCGCCCATAAGGGCATATAGTGAATGTGGTTTGGCAACCACTGGGCAAGTGTTTATAACGCCCATCAACAGCCGACTTATCCGAACGGGAAACCCGACGGGGAGTGTAGCATGTCGGAAAAGCCATAAGTCAACTAATTGTCGTGTTGCGACTGAATGGCGAGTTGAAAAGTTAGATATAAGGATGAAGTCTTGATTGATTGAACGACAGTCCGAACGGTCAGTTCTTAGGCAGTGACGGAAGACAGTTACCAACGTCACTTTGTGGTAATATCCTAATGACAGGTAGTAGTGATAGCATAAACAGACCACAACGTAACTGCAATAAGCAGAAAAGGGCGAACATCGCATCCGACAATCTAACGTGCCAATAGTTGCTATATGTCTAAATGGGGATTGCCTAAGTCGGAATGCCACAGGCGTGGCTATGGAAAAAGCTCCTGAATATCCGATACGGCAACGGAGTCTCCGTAGTAGTCCGAGCAGGGGAAAGCCCTGTACATGGCGAAGGGAGACAGTCAATTTAGTTTAATACGATTAACGGAAAATGTGAGAGACATTATGAGAAATCCAGAAAAAGTATTGAACAGTCTAATAAGGCACAGCGGAAACACGGACTATAAGTTCGAAAGGCTATACAAGGTTCTGTTCAATGAAGAGATGTACTTTATCGCCTATCAGAAAATCTACAGTAAAGTAGGCAATATGACGGCAGGAGTTGATGGAAAGACCATCGACGGAATGAGTATATCCCGCATTGAAAGGCTGATTGCATCGTTGCGAAACGAGACCTATCAGCCAAACCCATCCAAGAGGACATACATTCCGAAAAAGAACGGGAAGAAACGTCCGCTTGGTATACCATCTTTTGATGACAAATTAGTGCAGGAGGTTATCAGAATGATATTGGAAGCAATTTATGAGGGTAGCTTTGAGCATACTTCACATGGGTTCCGACCCAATAGAAGCTGTCACACAGCCCTATTAAGCGTCCAACAGTCATTCACTGCTGTACGGTGGTTCATCGAGGGCGATATAAAAGGCTTCTTCGACAATATCAATCACGAAATATTGATTGGTATCCTAAAGGAGCGTATCGCTGACGACAGGTTCATTCGGTTGATACGAAAGTTCCTCAATGCAGGGTATATTGAAGATTGGGTGTACCACAAAACATACAGTGGCACACCGCAAGGTGGGATTGTAAGCCCCATCCTTGCCAACATTTACCTTGATAAACTCGATAAATATGTCAAGGATTATATCAAGGACTTCGATAAGGGTAAAAGAACTACGGCAACACGCCAGTACAGGCTACACGAACAGAGACGATACCGCTTGGCCAAGAAACTCAAATGTGAGACAGACGAAACTGTCAGAGAGCAGATGATTAAGGACATCAAAGAGTTGAGACAGGAAAGAAACAAATATCCAGCTTATGACAAGATGGATGGCAGTTTCAGAAAGTTAAAATACGTTAGGTATGCGGACGATTTTCTTATCGGGGTCATAGGTAGCAAAGAAGACTGCAAAAAGATAAAGGAAGACATCAAGGTTTACCTTGATGAAAAACTGAAACTTGAACTGTCTGATGAAAAAACCTTGGTGACTAATGCTAAGAAACCAGCCAAATTCTTAGGCTTTGATGTCTCCGTGCGAAACTCCGATGAATCCAAGAGAGATAAGCACGGTAGAACCGTAAGATGTTTCGGAGATAAGATTGTACTCCGTGTCACAGTAGACGTGATGAAGAAAAAGCTACTGAGCTATAATGCCATGAAACTGGTAAATAAAAAAGGCACAGAAGTTTGGAAACCACGCTCACGCTATTACATGAAAGACTTGGATGACTTAGAAATCATCAGTCAGTACAACGCTGAAATACGGGGCTTTTACAATTATTACTCAATTGCCAACAACAGCTCGTTTGTCCAGTCATTTTCTTACATCTTGGAGTACAGTATGTACAAAACGTATGCACTGAAATACCAAACTTCAATCAGTCAGGAAAAGACTAAAAGATGTATCAACGGAGTATTTTCCATTCCCTACAAAAACAGGAAAGGAGATATAATGTACAGACGCTTTTACAAAGAGGGTTTCAAACGCCAAAAAGCTGCCCGTGGTGCTTACGTGGATAGTTTACCTGTCACAGTTACCATTACAGGAGGAAGAAACAGCCTTATAACAAGGTTGCAAAACCAGAAATGCGAATTATGCGGTGCCAACGAGAAATTGGAAATGCACCATATACGCAAATTGAAAGACCTGAAAGGTAAGCAAGACTGGGAAAAACGAATGAGTGCAAGGAGAAGAAAAACCTTGGCATTATGCTCAAAATGCCACGATAAGATACACGCAGGCAAGTTAGACTGAATAAATTGATGGAGAGCCGTATACCTGGAGACAGGTACGTACGGTTCGGGGGAGAGTTCTTGGAAACCTACCATAGTCAATATGGCAAGGCGCCGGGTTCTTATCCTACGCTTACACCACCGAAGAAACCGAAAAAATGGAAGTGATGCAGCTTGCTGCTGAACTGGACGGCAATGTAGAACTCGCCATCAAGCATATCGCAATGCAAAGGCGGGACAAAGTAAATCAATAGTCAATTAACAATTTAAAAATTCAGAAACAATGAAAAAAGTATTGTATCTGGTGTGTACAGCACTAATGCTCGCCGTAGCACCGTCAGCGAAAGCTCAATTTGTAGTAACTGACCCTGCAAATCTGGCATCAGGAATTATCAACAGTGCGAACGAAATCATACAGACTTCTTCCACCGTGAGCAATGTCGTAAAGAACTTCAACGAAGTGAAAAAAGTGTACGATCAGGGCAAGGAATATTACGACAAGCTGAAAGCTATCAACAACCTTGTGAAAGATGCCCGTAAAGTACAGCAAACGGTTTTGTTGGTGGGCGATGTGTCCGAAATATATGTGCAAAACTTTGGGAAAATGATGAACGACCCAAATTTCACACCACAGGAATTGGTTGCAATCGGCAATGGTTATTCGGCACTGCTCAATGAAAGTACCGAACTGCTGAAAGAATTGAAGCAAATTATAACCTCTTCAAGCCTTTCGCTAAACGACAAAGAGCGTATGGATATTATTGATCGTGTGTACAAAGAGGTAAAGGATTACCACAGCCTTGTACGCTACTACACTAATAAGAACATTTCTGTAAGCTACCTAAGAGCGAAAAAGAAAAACGACGCACAGAGAGTTCTTGAACTCTACGGAACTTCTAACCAAAAATACTGGTAAAAATGGAATGGGATAATCTTCACGAACTCCTTCGTTCACTTTACGACGATATGATGCCGCTTGCAGGTGATATGGCGGCTGTGGCTAAAGGATTGGCGGGATTGGGTGCGTTGTTCTATGTAGCATTAAAGGTTTGGCAGGCTTTAAGCCGAGCCGAGCCTATCGATGTGTTTCCGTTACTGCGTCCATTCGCTTTGGGGCTTTGTATAATGTTCTTTCCAACCATCGTGTTGGGAACCATTAATGCAGTATTAAGCCCGGTAGTTACAGGAACTCACGCCATACTCGAAGACCAGGTGCTTGACCTCAACCAACTCCAGCAACAGAAAGACCAATTGGAATACGAAGCAATGGTACGAAATCCCGAAACCGCCTATATGGCATCAGACGAAGAGTTTGATAAAAAGCTGGATGAATTGGGCTGGTCGCCATCGGACGTTGGTACAATGGCAGGAATGTATATGGACAGGCAAGCCTACAAGATTGAAAAAGCGATAAAGGACTGGTTTCGCAATCTATTGGAAATACTCTTTCAGGCGGCGGCTTTAGTTATTGATACCATAAGAACATTTTTCCTGATAGTCCTTTCGATACTGGGGCCAATAGCTTTTGCTATTTCCGTTTGGGACGGATTTCAGTCCACGCTCACACAGTGGATCACGAGATATGTCAGCGTATATCTCTGGCTTCCTGTTTCCGATTTGTTCAGCTCGATGCTGGCAAGAATACAATCCCTCATACTGGAAAGGGATATAGCAATGCTTGCCGACCCGACCTACATACCCGATACGAGCAATACGGTGTACATCATCTTTATGATTATCGGTATCGTTGGCTACTTCACAATTCCAACAGTAACAGGTTGGGTAATCCAAGCTGGAGGTGCAGGAAACTTTACTCGTAATGTAAATCAAACAGCGATGAAGGCAGGAAACCTTGCAGGTGCTGGTGCAGGATCTACAGTAGGAAACATCGGCGGTAAACTGATGAATAAATAACAATAAATCATTAAAAAAAATGGAATTTAAAACGCTAAGAAATATCGAAAACAGCTTTAGGCAGATAAGACTATATGCCATTGTGTTTGCGGTTCTCTGCATTGGCGTGGTAGGATATGCCGTATGGCAGTCCTACCGCTTTGCAGAAGAACAACGCCAAAAAATCTATGTATTGGATAACGGCAAATCTTTGATGCTTGCCTTATCGCAGGATGCGAGCATCAACCGACCTGTGGAAGCAAGAGAACACGTTAGAAGGTTTCACGAACTGTTCTTTACACTTGCTCCCGACAAAAACGCTATAGAAAGCAATATGAGCAGGGCATTCAATCTTGCCGACAAAAGTGCCTTCGACTACTATAAAGACTTGTCGGAAAAAGGCTATTACAGTCGTATTATATCAGGAAACGTACAGCAACGCATCGAAGTAGATAGTGTGGTCTGCAATTTCGATACCCATCCTTATGCGGTACGAACGTATGCAAAACAATTCATCATTCGGTCAAGCAATGTAACCAGGCGTAACCTAATTACTTCCTGCTACCTAGTCAACTCCGTTCGCTCTGACAACAACCCACAAGGCTTCAATATCGAAAAATTTGCAGTCGTGGAAAACAGGGATATAGAAGTCATCGAACGCTAAAAAACAATCTTATGGAAACATTATCAGATTTAAACACGTTCGCAAAAATCCTTACAGAAAAAGGATATAACGGCTATTTTCATACGCAGGGTGCGTATGCCGGAAAGCTGAAAGAAAGTATCAGCGATTACCTTGAAAGCTGCCAAAAAGGTGCAGATACTTTGCCTAAACAAGACTTGTTGTTGACAGGCTACCTACAATGGTCGGGAGAAGACAAGCCAAGTGTAGAATGCAGTATGTGGGTAAATTATCTGAACGGCAAATTCTCACTCAACAGAATGGAGGTGGCAAGAAAAGACCAATTTGGGCAATTGCTAAAAAAATCGGAACTGACAAACCTCTCTTTAATAGTCGTACCCAATGCAGTTGAGGTTATTGCTTTGGTTAATGATGAACAAAAGCAAAATGTGGGTAAAATCTCCAAGCGGTTCAAGCTCTAACATCATCATAAAAAATTAAGAGTATGAAAAAACTAAGAGCAAATATGGATAGGTATTTTGATAAGCTCGACGAACGTTGGCAGGCATTGCCAGTGCGCAAGCAGCACCAATATACCCTGTACTTTTTTGTGGGATATCTACTGCTTACCGCAGGTGTAATTTTCAAAGTCTGGTACGATACCTCAAAGTCTGGAAACGATATGATCATAGAGCATATCGAAAATCCTGTCCTCAAAAAAAATGGAAGTCCTGCAAGATTGCAGGATAGTGTATCAACAATTTTAAAAAATCAAATTTATGAAAGAAAATGAGAACAAAAAATCGGTTGTTCGGGTAACGGAGGGGAACTCGACAGCAACTGCTGATGTGTTGCAAGACGGCACACAGAATAATAAGGAGAAGCTCAAAAAGCCCTTAATTTTCGGCTTAATGGCGATTGTTTTCGTGGGTTGTATGTACCTCATATTTAAACCATCCGAAGACAAAAAGACAATTGAAAATGTAGGGCTGAACGATGCGGTACCAGAGGCTACTGGAACTGGAATGCCTGCAGACAAAGGCAAGGCGTATGAACAGGAAATGCTCGAACGCAAAGAGCAGGAAAAACGCAATGCATTGGCTACACTTTCAGACTACTGGAATACAGAAGACAAAGAAGAGCCAACCGACGAACCGTTTAATGAAGAAGAGGAAAACAACAGCTTTGGCGGTAGTGGGAGAAATTCGGCAAGAAGCAGTAACCCTGCTTTGAACAGCTATCGAAATAGCCAAAGCGCATTGAGTTCCTTTTATCAAGATGATAACGCTGAAACAATGGAACTGCGTAAGCAGGTGGACGAATTGAAAGAAAAATTATCAGAAAAGGATGTGCCACCTGTGGCCACAGTTGATGACCAATTGAAGCTAATGGAGAAATCCTATGAAATGGCAGCAAAGTATCTGCCAAAAAATGCGAATACCGAAAATTCAACACCTGCTAATGGTGCTGTTCCGGATGCTGTTAGTGCTATGGCTACTAACCAAAAAGAGCATTTTGTATCGTTCACATCAGCAAGAAAAAATACAGTATCAGCCCTTTACCGTGAACCATCGGACAGTGCTTTTTTAGCGGATTGGAGCGAAACAAAGAACCGTGGGTTTTATACCGCTGGTTCTTTGGAACAAATGGCACAACCCAAAAACAGTATCAAAGCCTGTGTACACGATGCCCAAACAGTAGTTGGCGAAACAGGTGTGCGTTTACGATTATTAGAGCCTGCAAAAACACCGAGCCGTACCATTCCAAAAGGAACGATTTTAACGGCTAATGCGAAATTTCAGGGAGGGCGTTTACAACTAAAAGTTACCTCGATAGAACTGGAGGGCAATATCATCCCGGTAGATATAACCATTTACGATTTGGACGGACAGCAAGGCTTGTACGTTCCGTATTCGCCCGAAATGAATGCCCTTACCGAAATGGCAGGCAATATGAGCCAGACAGGCGGAACAAGCGTAATGCTCACGCAAAATGCTGGACAGCAGGTTGCCGCAGACCTTAGTCGTGGTGTGGTACAGGGAATTTCGGGCTATTTTGCTAAAAAGGTAAGAACCCCAAAAGTTACGCTGAAAGCAGGACATCAGGTCTTCCTTGTATCTAAACAATAATGTTGAATTCAAACAAATAAAACAATGAAAAATATTTTAAAAACCTTTTGGACAATTGCCCTCATACTCGGCTTTGCCGTACAATCTTTTGCACAAGACAGCATCAGAACTCCGCTTGCATTAGGCAAGATAGAACCGTATAAAATGGAAGTTACCTACGATAAAACTTCGCACTTGATTTTTCCGACCGCTATCCGTTATGTGGATTTGGGAAGCGAATATCTAATTGCAGGAAAAGCAGAAGATGCGGAAAATGTTTTGCGTGTAAAAGCATCTGTAAGGGATTTCGAACCTGAAACCAATTTTTCGGTCATTACCAATGACGGACGTTTTTACAGTTTCAATGTATATTACAGTTCCTATCCCGAGGCATTGAGTTATGACCTGCTCACAATGCAAAAGGCAGTAGACAAAGCTAACGGTAACGATGTGCTTTTTGAAGAATTGGGCAATAATTCGCCTTCACTGGCAGGATTGCTTTTGGAAACGATTTACAAAAATGATAAGCGTATTGTAAAGCACATTGGGGCAAAAAGCTTCGGCATACAGTTTATTCTCAAAGGCATTTATATCCACAACGGCAAATACTATTTCCATACGGAATTGAGAAATAAAACCAATGTGCCTTTCCAGATTGATTTTATCAATTTCAAAGTAGTAGATAAAAAGGTAGCCAAACGTACTGTAGTACAAGAACGCCCTATGATACCACTTAGAACATACAAACCTTTGGACGAGATTGGCGGAAAACTAACCGAACAAAACGTATTCCTGCTAGACCAATTTACCATTGCCGATGACAAGGTACTGTTGATTGAGATTTTCGAGAAGAACGGTGGCAGACATCAAACTTTGCAGGTCGAAAATTCAGACTTAATCAAAGCTCGTTTGATAAACGATATGCACCTAAAATTTTAATAACATTTTAATGCAATAATATGAAAAAGTATATCTATACCGTGATGTTCATTTTGATGGCCATCACGGTTACACAGGCACAAAGAATGCTCCCAAAACAGAAAGGACTGGAAGTAAGTACAGGTGTAGTATCCAACGATAAAATTGGTAATGATTATTACCTCAATATTGGAATGACCGTGAACGGTAAACATGGTAACTACCAGCTTTGGGCGTTGGAATACACGCACCAATACCACGACTACAAAGACCTCCGCATACCGCAGGAAACCTATACAGCCGAAGGTGGTTACAGTTTCTTTCTCTTGGGCGATGCCCGTAAAAACATTACGCTGAACTTCGGGATAACAGGTGTGGTCGGTTATGAAAGTATCAATCGTGGCGAAGCGATGTTGTATGACGGAGCAAAGATTTTGAGTGAAGACAATTTCATTTACGGAGCTGGTGGACGGCTAACTTTGGAAACGTACCTATCAGACCGATTTGTGTTGGTGCTACAAGGACGCACAAAAGTCTTTTGGGGTACAGATTTGGAACAGTTCCGACCATCAGCAGGTATGGGGTTAAGGTTTAATTTTTAAAACGTAAAAACGATGATAGCAATATTCAATAAATTCAGAATAGGATTAAGCTCAATATATGTATTGCTGGCAATCCTCACAGCTTCGGTAATTTTAGTATCTTGTAGCAAAGATGATGAACTCGAAATACAGAACGATTTTCCTTTCGAGGTAAACGTGATGCCTGTTCCCAAAGATATAGTCAATGGGCAGACGGTAGAAATACGCATTGCCATACAGCGAACAGGCAATTATAGCAACACACAGTATTTTCTTCGCTATTTCCAATTTGACGGACAAGGCACATTGCGGTATTACGATGAGCAACCATATTTACCAAACGATTTGTACCCGTTACCGACAGATCAGTTTCGCTTATACTACACTTCAACATCTGCCGTGTCACAATCTTTTGAGGTTTGGATTTCCGACAGCTTTGGCAACGAAAGAAAGATAAGTTTTCAGTTTAACAGTAGTGATTAAGGAGTTAAAACCTGCCAATCGGGCAGGTTTTTTTTATACCTTTACGCTTATGAAAGTGGAGATAAGAAAAGAAGTAAAGGAAGATTTCGGAACTGTTTTTGAGCTGATAAAAAATGCTTTTGAGAAAGAGGAATATAGCGACCACAAAGAGCAATATTTAGTTGAAAGTTTAAGAAGTTCCGATGCGTTCGTTCCTGAATTGTCGCTCATTGCAGAAGTGAACAATCAGATTGTCGGTTATATATTGCTTACCAAAATCAATATCATAGATGCCGATAGGAAAATAAATACCTCACTTGCTATGGCTCCGGTTGCTGTGTTACCGGAATTTCAAGGCAACGGTATCGGTGCAAAACTGATTGAAGCCGCACATCATAAAGCGAAAGAATTAGGATTTGGTTCTGTGGTATTGTTAGGACACGAAAATTATTATCCAAAGTTCGGTTATAAACTGACAAAAGAATTTGGAATTAAGTTGCCATTTGATGTTCCCGATGCCAACTGTATGGCAATTGAACTAACTGAAAATGCTTTACTAAATATCAGTGGTATTGTTCAATATCCAAAAGAGTTTGAAATTGAATAGAGGGACAAATATTTTTCATAAATTCAAAGAGTAGAATATAATAGCTTATTGTTATGGTTGCATCATTGGTTATAGGGATAATATTTTTGGTTGCAGGTTTAGGACTTCGCTATTGGCTTAACCGACGAAAGTTTTACAGGCGTGGTCCGATGGGAGCCGAAGGTTTTTCATCTTATGAAAGTTCGGTTTTCATTAAATTTATTGAAAAGGTTGGTAAATGGATAGCTTATGGATTGATTATATTTGGACTTTTATCACTTTGGGTTTATTCTCGTGAGAAAAAAGATAGGGAAATCCAAAACATGGAAATCCAGAAACAGAATTAATCATTTTTAAATGACAAAATCCTTTGATGACATAACCTTGCGAAATATATCTGACATTATATCAAATCTATTAACGCATACAAAAATCACAGAACATTTAGCTGGTGCTAATATTTCTCAATCGCAAATTGGTACAAACAAAACCGACAGACTTTTTTATGCATTAAAAGAAAAGCAAATACAAGACAATTGTGGAAATAATGTATTGGCATTTGTAGTTAGGTTATTAAATCCTAAAAGATATAATTCCGAAGACGAATTTGAAAGAGACAGAACAACTATCAATGAAAAATTAGTTTACGAAGGGATAGAAATTGATAAAACCGGACAACCCCGACTAGTTGAAAAGGCTAAAACCATTTCAGAAGCTAAAAGCAGGTCACTTAAAATCAAAGAAAAAGTACACGGTATCGGAGTTCATTCAGAAATTTTACCATACTGCGAAGCCGAATGGCTGAAAGAAAATTATTTTCACTCTATACTAGAAATCACAAAAAGTGTTGCGGAAAGACTTAGGCAGAAAAGTGGCTATACTTCAGATGGAGCAGATCTGGTTGATGATTGTTTTGCTTTAGGAAAAGACAAAAGACCTATGCTTGCTTTTAATATGCTGAATAATCCAAGCGAAGAAAGTGAGCATAAGGGTTTCGGCAACTTCTGTAAAGGATTTTTTTCTATGTACCGAAATCCAAAAGCGCATAACCCGAAATATTAGAAGACACTCAACTTTCAGAAATGACTGAAGTATTGGTTGTAGCTACAATTATTCATAACAAACTTGATAACACTTACAAAACAGGACTTAAATAGCGCAAATCGGATAACCCAAAAGTTATCCGATTTTTTAACTTACAAATCGGTGCATATAAAAGATGAGAGTTTTAGAGGTAAATAAATTTCGTCTGGACTGTGTTTTATGTAATCTTCTTTATCATAGTCCCACATAAAGCCAGGTCTGATTAAAGTAAAATCGTTTGTTTTATTTACGTACTGAACGTAGCTATAACCCCAAGGCGATTTGTAAATAATTTGCCCGTTAACTGCTGATGCATCAAAGTTCTTATCTTCAATCTGTTCAATCACTTTTATAAACGAAGGACATAGTCTTTCGTAAAATATCTCTAAGTTTTTTTCAAATCCCTTTGTTCTGTTTTTCAGCTCGGAAATTCTAATATTAATTTTGGATTTTAATTCTACAAAATTGCTATTGAAATCATCTACATTCCTACAACCTAAATAATGAAGTGCATTTAAAGCCATAGTAAAAAAGTAATGTAATTCATCATCTTTCCATCGATTGTTAATTAAGCAAACAATTGTATTTATGAGTGCCTCTTTTTTTAGTTCCTCGATTTTCTTTTTTGTATAGTCAAATTCATACGCTTTAAATCCGCTTCTTGCCAGCATCAAAAAGTCGCCAATTAAGTTTAAACAACAACCCTTTACATTGTTATTGTCATAATCGTCTACAAATGGTAAATAACTGAAAAAATGGTGCGTGTCTTGTTCGTCATACTTTGCAGATTTCCCTCCGTATTCACTTATCAACTCAAGAGCGATTAAATATTTAGTCAAATCTGTAAGTGTAGGCCTATATGTTTTTGGTCGACTATTTCCATAGAGAATTTCTTGTTGGTAATTGTAAAGGTTATCAAAGTAGTTCATCAACTTTCTTTTTTCAGATTTAAGAATGACAAAAGAGAGGTTACGAACCGTTGCCACTTCTCCTTCCTCATTTCCATTTATGTTGCCTAAATCGTCTTCTTGCTCATCAATACTTATATCAGCTTGTTTATTTGTTGAAATTCCATTTAAATTGATGAACTTCAAAACATCTAAAACACGTAGGGAAAGAGAAGAGAGTAGAAGGTTTTTTTCAAATCCAGAATTTTCTATTGCTTTATAGGAAGAGAGATCGTAAAGTTTTTCAGGTTCTTTGTCATCATTCAGCTTTGTAAACGTGCTTCTCCTACTATCTAAAAAGCTGGCTCCTGTTTCATTTTCTGTTTCATCAAAGATTGCATAATGCAACAAGTCGAGAACTTTGCTCAGCTCTCCATTTTGGATTTCGCTATAAATTTTTTCAATTTCCTCTGTCTTTGGATTAGGATGCGTTTTTGCCAAGAGGAAATAATCTGAAATCAAAAGTTTATTAGAGATAATCTCTTCACTAATATTTGTCAATTGCACATATTGGAAAGTGCCTAATTCTAAATTGAGTTTTGTTTTTAGTTCTTTCTCATAATTTGAGAATGTTTTGGAATACAAAAATCGGTTTTGTTTATCGAAGAAAACAACCTTAAATTCATCGGTATAGGTGCCATTGGAATGAAGTATAAATTCATCATAAATCAACTCTGCCGATAGCAGTTGTAGTTTAAATTGATTATTCTCGATTATAGTTTCATAAATTGATTTACTTGTAGTCGTTGTAAATTCATCAAGGGTTTTACTATTGCTTGTTTTCAGTTTTATGCCTAATTGATTTAACAGTCCACCTTTTTCTGACTGAATAAGAAGTGAAACTTCTGCATTTGAATTTTTGCCCAATAATCCCAATCCTGCAGGTGTAATATTGGCACTACCGAACAAGCAAAACTCTTTTCCATTTTTTGTCTTGAAATGAATAATCTTCCCGTGAAGTTTTGATTTTGAGTTTCCAGATTTTGCATATTGGATTTTGCTTACGCCTGCATCACACCAATCGTAAAATGTAAACGCTTTGCTCACTTGCATTGCAGAAGGGATTAAACCACTTTCATCCAATATGACTTTTACTATGGCTGAAGGAAAAAGAGAATTAAGTTCTTGCAATACTTTCCCATTTTTGTCATAATATGGAGAAATGGTAGTTATTTCTACTACTTTCTCATTGCTAAGATGTTTTAAAAGTTCGTTCCAAATAGAAGTTGTTTCAGTATTAAACAGGAAAGCAACCTTCTCTTTTTGCGACGTTTCGAAAAATTGAAATGGTTTTGTCTTTGGCAATTCATTCAGCCATTTAGAATGTTCAAGTATCCATTTTGTAGTTTTTTCATTCATCTGTCCTTTAACTGACGATGAAAGAGTTGATAGATAATCCCAAGCTGACGAAAAGACTGATGAATTTTCGGTTGAACGAATATCAAAATGAAATGCTCCCCAAATCTCATCATTGTTGCCATTTCCAGAATTTGTAAGGTTTCCAGAACCAACAATAAGCAATCCTTCTTTTTCACCAAACAACATCCAAATTTTTGGATGGAATACTGACTTTTGAAAAACAGGATAAAGTGAATAACCGGCAGAAAGTTGCATTTCTTCTCCTGTCACTTGTTGCATTAACTCTGAATAATAATGTCCATCAATAAAAACGTTGATGTTTCTCACGCCACAAGAACGCAACCATTTCATTGCTTTCATTTCAAAAAAATAAAAGTCAAAGCTGAAGGTAGTAAGAATTGCAGAATGATATCTTCTGCTTCCTATCAATGTTAGTATGTTTTCTCTTTCTAGTATCATCAGTCAACCAAAAGTTTCTTATGTAATTGCGATAAAATCCTTTGGTCGTTGATTACCTGCAAATCAAACATTATGTTTTGCAAGGCGTTCATTCTTGGCGATGTGTTTCTTGGAGGAAATGTATCTATGAAACGGATGTATTGTTCCTCAATAAAAAATTTGTGAGTAGCCTGTGAGCCGTTGCCCATTTTTCTGAGTGCAACCATTGAGTGCCTGTAAATAATTTTGCGTAAAATAAATTGTTCAACAAAATCTTGAAGTGTATCGTTTTCTGCTGTGTGAACTGTCAAGATACCATCAACCATATTCCCATCCCTTTCTATCTTTTTTCTGCTCATAAATTCTTTCAATGGATGAAGTTGCTCTCTATTATTTTTGAATATTTGAAGCAAAAGAATAAAGCCATATTTTGCTACTATAACAGGGTCGTTTGTTCCATCAATTTCCTTTTTGATGTTTTCCTCATCTTCTGTGTCAGGGATTAACTCCAAAATTTCTGCAAGTGAACTTGTTGGCTCTGTAGCTTGCTTTAGCTCTTTGCATATTTCATTTGTAATACTGCTTGAAAATTTCTTTACAAACAATGGTAGATATTGGTCTTGTTGGAAATCGTAAAGATGTTGTAATACAGCCCAAAATATTGTTCCGCAACTGTACTGCCAATACTCATTTAATTGATAGCAGTACCAACCAATATTAGTTTCCGTTTCAGGATAACCATTTGTTCCCAATTTCTTTCGGTAACTTTCCAATAGAAATCTATACCAGTCGTAATTATTTTCATTTTTAACAGCTGTATTTAAGAGCGACAAAATTGTTTCCCTTCTGTGAAAAGTAAAACGTTCTTCCATTTCTTGACTTGGATCGTCTTTGTCCAAAAGCATTTCTACATATAGTTGCCATTCGGCATTTTCTGTTTGTATCGTATCAATCGCAAAATACTTTATCAGTTCTGAAATATCATCTTGGTAGAGTTTTCCTTTTTTGATATTAATATAAAATAACTCTTTTATTTGTGGTGACAATGATCCTTCAAAAGCCTCGGCTAATTGTTCCCCAGAAACTTTTTGTCTTGGGTGTGGTTTACTAATGTTGTAAATAACATCTCCATCATCATTTATTGCTGTAATAATTAAGGAAAGTGCCTGCATTGCTCCGTAATAATATTGTCCGAATGCACCGGATGGATATTTCCAATAAACATTTTTATCGGTATTGTCCTTGTCTGCTCCTTCGGCTAAGTCAAAATAAGTTTCCTCAGCTGTATTTATTAGGTTTGAAGCAAAGTTACTTCCTGTTATCTGTTGAACTCCTTTACGCTCGCTTTGCATAATTATGGCAATCATCAATTCAGCTCTGCGGATAAAACGATATTGTTCTTTTGAGTTGCCTTTCTTCTCGGTCTTGAAATAGAAGTCTAAAAGCCAACAATAAAACCCATAATAACGGAGACGATTAGTCAAATTGGAAATTCCAGGCAACATAGTGGCGTAAGTCGCTTCTGAGGTTGTTTGAAGGCCTAACGGGTCAAGTCCAGTGATTAGATTTATTGATGCTCCCCAAAACGGATAATTTGAATTGCCTTTTTGTAATACTGCCATTTAAAATTAATTTATCAGTAACCTATATTCTTCAAATTTACAAAATAAACTATCTTGAAATTTATATCGTGGCGACAAATACTGCCTTTCAACGACAATCAATACCACATTTTCCAAGCCTTTACAAATCCTTGATAAATTCGACTTCCACAGCAAAATTGAGCAAATAATGGAAGTTATCGCAATACAAAAATCCGCATTGGATGGAATGACAAATGAACTGAAAGCACTTTTGGAATTGACCGAAAATGCCACAATGAAATACACTTCAATTTTCAAAGAAGAAAAATGGCTCGATAACCAGGAAGTGTGTTTGATGATGAACATTACCAAACGGACTTTGCAGACCTACAAGGATAAAGGACTATTGCCTTATTCCAAACTGAACCGCAAGAATTATTATAAACTCTCGGACGTACGGGCTTTGCTCGAAGCTGGACAGCCGTACAATACCAATGATAATGGATTTACTGACGAATGATAATGAAGAAATCATTTCCCATCAAGAAATGATTTTGATATTGAGAGACCGTATTGAAAGCATATTAAAAAACTATCGTCCCGTAATGAATGGAGAAATTTATTTGTCGGGCGAAGATGTATGCAAACTGTTACACATTAGCAAACGCACTTTACAGCAATATCGTGATGATAATATCCTGCCGTATATTCAGATTGGTGGCAAAATTATTTATAAGGAAACAGATTTGATGACAATATTGGAGCAGAATTATATCAATCACAAAACTAATTCAGACTAAGCTTTTTTATTGCATTAATACATCTAATAGCAAGAGTTTAGTATCTTTGCTATGTAAAATATAGAAATACTTAAAGTGTTTTTGCTTTAAGTCCCACATTGAAAACTGGTAATTTTTAGACAACGGGACGATAAGGAAGAACGCTCATGCCATAGGCGTGGGCGCTCGCTTATTCGTTGTCGGGTATACCAGTGCCTCAATGTGCGGTAAGTGTAGTGGCCTGCGCTTTCTTTTTGTGCAGGGCTACATCAACTTTAAAAAAGTATGATGATATGAAAACTGGTACATCCCAACAAAAAATTACACTCGCCTTTATCAATGATAAAAGCCCAATTTTAGATTTAATTTGCAAAGACCTCATTGCTTCAGGAACTGAAGTCTTATTTCGTTCAGAAAGCATTGAAGATGGACTATCAAAATTATCTTCATTAAATGAACTCCCTAAAATTTGTATTATCGACCTTGATTTTTACAACAAGAATGTTTTGGTTGAACTTCAAGAATTAAGAACAAAATATCCAACAATAAAACTTATTGCACATAGTGATATTGATGATGCGAAAGTGGGTAAATATCTTTTAGATATTGGTTTTTCAAGTTACTTGCTGATTGGTAATGATGCGGAATATTTTAGAAAAGTAATAGAAGCCGTTATCAATTAGGATAAAATTCACTAATTCTCATACAAAATACTAGCGATTTTTTTATCATTTAGTACAAACCTTATCTGCTCATATTTTTGAATAGGGTGCATATCCTGTTCTGTAGCTGGCGGAAAATATTTTATTCCAATAGTCACGTTGGGTAAACTAAAACTCCAAGATGACCTGATTTTAAAATTCTTACCACACAATTGTTGATCGGATGAGTTCAGATACTCTTTGAATTTTGAAAGCCCTTCGATTTCAAATAATGTTTTCCAGTTTTTACGAACTTCAAAAATGATATTTTCGTCAAGATTTTTCAGGATACTACTTTCATCGGAACTGTTACAGGCGTTTATAAAATCTCTGATGATTTTTCGTGGTTGTTTTTGAATTTCTCTGATTTCTTTCTTTTTGTTTTCAAGGTAAGTGCCAAAATCCTGATCCACTACTTTGGACAACTTGTAGTATCCTGAATGAAAAGCTTCTAAGGGAGATTTGTATAATCTATCAAAAAATGTTGCTTCATCAGGGTTATTGGTTTTAAAATGATCCAGAAGCAAAAAACCTTTTTCTTCAGTAGCACTGTTAACACCATCTGCAATATTTACAAAGTAGTACTGCTCTTTATCTTCGAACAAAACTTTGATTTTAGGGTTGAACTTTTCAGGCTTATTTACCGATGCTTTTACAAGATATTTCGTTTCATCCAAAGGATTTTCAATCCGTCTTCCCCAGCCATCAGTCGATAATTCTGATTGGTATCGGGATATTTGTATCCGTATTTCCTTCCGTCCTTTTTCGAGGTCGGTGGTAAATTCATATCCAGGAAAAGAATTGAGAATAGCCGTGTCTAATTCCCATTCCTCATAATCACTTGTAAAATTTATTTGATAGCTAAATTCATATTCCCGAATGTAAACCGGAAATTGGAACTTGTTCCCGACGATTGTTTGCTCTAATAAGGTAATATCGGATTTTCTGTTTACGGTTATTGAGATTTCAGTTTCAATCATTTTGAAATTTATTTTTACTGACAGTTTTAAAGTAATGCCATTTTTTTGTTCAAACCATTGTGCTTGAGAGTAGAAAGGAAATCAAGTGAAGACTGCTTAATCATTGTCGTCACCCAATTGGTCAATGTATTTCAAAATTAGATTTACTTGTTTGTCCTCGGATTTTGTAGAGGATATTTTTTCAATAATTTTGATCCTATCTTCTTTTGGTAATTTATTGAACGATTTTAAAACACCCGAATTTCTAAAAGTATCTAATATTTCTTTTTCTGTAATCGGCTCCTTTGAAATCAATAAGTAAAGTGTCACAGTTACAGTGTCGCCACCACTTTTGCTGATTGCTTTCCTGATTTTGTCATTAATTGAAATTAGCTTGTCTTGTCCTCCAATCGTAAACAAATTAATACTGTCAATTGTGTAGTTGTCAATTGTACCAGATACTTTCAATGAACCCCATTTTCCTACGATATGTTTAGTGTTAGGTACTTGGATGTGATATGTCCAAGCACCTTTACCTGCTTCATATTTCAATTCGAGTTCCTCGTCCTTTACTAAGTATTTCATCTTTTATGACCTGTATTATAGCTTTACCGCTAACCCCATAATTTAGAAAATTTGGGTATTTTGTATAGGAATTAGTCTATTTGTTTTAAGGACAAATTTAATGAATTAGATGCTAGGGTTATGGCAAATATTCTATTATAAACCATCATTAATCAGGCGACGTTCTTTTGCTTCTCCTATGTTTGTATAATATAATCTAAGTGAAGAAGGGCGAGAGCAGATTTTGCTTTAAATAGCCTATATGGTATATTCAAGAAAAGAAACTGCCTCCTCTTCTTTAACCTTTTAGAATCTGAACAGAATGTAAGGAATTTGCTCATTATGATGAGTCTTATAGCCAGTATATCCAGTCAGGAGAAAAGATGAAGAAAGGTTATCACTTACCTAAACCAGATAAGATGAAGGTATTATTAAAGCAGACAGTAGGAATTGATGTAGCACAAAATGAATTAGTTGTATCGCTTGGTCGAATGGATGAACAAATCAGCATAGAAGTTTATGCATACAAAGTATTTCCCAATACTCGAAAGGGTTTTTCAAGCCTTGTGTCATGGGTAAATAAGCAGACATCAATTACAACAGAAGTACGGTACGTAATGGAAGCAACAGGCGTTTATCATGAATCCTTAGCCTATTACCTATGCAGTATTAAAAAACAAGTCAGTATCGTTCTGCCAAACAAGATTAGTAATTATGCGAGAACACTTGACATAAAAACCATAACTGACAAGAGCGCTTCACAAGCCATTTCGAGATTCGGTTTGGAAAGGCAATTGGAAGTTTGGCAACCTCCTTTAAAAATATTCAATGATTTGAGACAGCTTTGTCGGGAACGAGAGCAGTTGGTACATGAGCGTACAATGTTAAAAAATCAACTGCATGCAGAACGTACTTCTGAAACATCAAGTGAAAGCTCAGTGAAACGAACAAAAAAAAGAATAGCTCTTATTGATTCGCAGGAAAAAGAGATAAGAGAAGAAATTGCTATACTTATCAAAGGAGACGAAGTTCTACTAGAAAAGATGAATATGGTATCTTCTATTCCTGGAATTGGAAACTTAACCGCTGTAACCATTATAGCCGAAACTAACGGATTCGAGTTAATAAAGAATAAAAGACAATTGGTCAGTTATGCAGGATTAGATGTAAGAGAAAAAACATCTGGAACCTCAGTGAAATCCAAACCCCGAATATCCAAGCGGGGTAATCGGAATTTAAGGAAAGTAATGCACTTTCCGGCACTGGCTGCAATCAGGACTGATGAAAGATTCAGAGATATTTTCTTAAGAATAGTTTCAAGGCATGGGATTAAAATGAAGGCTATAGTTGCCATCCAAAGGAAATTATTGGAATTGACATACATATTATGGAAAAGTAATGCCTATTATGATTCAGAATATGAACGCAAAATAATCTCATCAGAAGTTATAACATTACCATAATTAAGGAAATAGCCCCAACACAGTTCCTTACAATTTTAAAGTGTATTAGCTTACTAGCTATTATGTCAGGATTTTACATGCATAATTTTAATAGATCTTCACTACAAAGTGACACGGATTTATTACCCAAATTAAGCTTATTTCATAGATTTAGAACCCATCTATGAGGCAGAGTAAGTTAATATTGGTAAATTGCGATATTTAACTTTTACATTTAAAACATGAAGGATAAGATCAATCTAAATATTTTCAAAGACTTTGTTCAATCAAGTAATTTTGGAGGTTTCCTCCTTTTTTTATGCGTAGTGATTTCAATGATAGTGGCAAATACATCAATGGCCGTTCCGCTACAAAATTTATTGGACACAAAGCTGGGGTATGAAAATGAAGCCATACACCTCAATTATTCCGTAAGTATGTGGATCAACGACGGATTGATGGCAATCTTTTTTCTGTTGGTAGGTCTGGAAATTAAGAGAGAAATTGTTGAAGGAGAACTCTCTTCTCCTAAAAAAGCAATCTTGCCTATCCTTGCTGCTATCGGTGGAGCAGTTGTCCCCGCATTGATTTATTTATATTTTAATTCAGGAACCCCGACAGCTTCCGGCTGGGGTATTCCCATGGCTACCGATATTGCTTTTGCATTGGCCGTAATTTCGCTGTTAGACAAAAGAGTACCAACCAGTTTAAAAATATTTTTAGCGGCTTTGGCGATAGTGGATGACCTCATAGCTATTTTAGTAATTGCCATTTTCTATTCATCCGGAATTGAGTTAGGCTATCTAGGCTATGCCGGAATTGGAATACTAGTACTGATTTTGATGAACCGATTCAATATTAAGAATCCCTATCTATATCTAATACCAGGAGTGTTTATATGGTATTTTGTGCATCATTCTGGCATTCATGCCACTATAGCAGGTGTACTGGTAGCGATGACCTTGCCAACCAATGATACAGAAGTTGAATCTCCGTTAGAGAAACTAGAACATGCACTTGTAAAACCTGTTAACTTTCTAATTATTCCCATTTTTGCATTCGCCAATACAAATATTACAATTCATCAGGAAATGATAGAAGGACTGACTTCCCCTTTAGGTTTAGGTATTTCACTGGGATTGATTTTTGGTAAGCCCATTGGCATTGTTGTAACCTCTTTGATATGCTCTAAATTAGGGATAGGTCAACTTCCTGCAAACAGTAACTTTATTCACATTATTGGCTTAGGATTATTAGCTGGAATAGGTTTTACAATGTCCATATTTATATCTATGCTTTCATTTGACAATCAGGTTTTCATTGAAGAGGCCAAGCTATCTGTTTTAATAACATCACTCATTGCGGGTATAATAGGATATGTGATTTTGAATTTATCAAGTAGAAGAAAGAGTAAGAAGACTGAAATTTAAATTCAGTCTTTTTTACTATAATATTTCTCCTTTAGCCATAAACTTGCCTTTACCAATAATATCAGTACCGGAACTTCTACCAGTGGGCCGATAACACCCACAAATGCCTGTGGCGAATGAATGCCGAAAATCGATATTGCTACGGCTATTGCTAATTCAAAATTGTTTCCTGTGGCTGTAAATGCGATGGATGCGTTTTTGTCGTAAGGAACTTTAAGAGATTTATTGATAAAGAAGCTCACGAAAAACATCAACACAAAATAGATGATTAGCGGTATGGCTACTTTTACTACATCCATTGGTAATTCCAATATTTTATCGCCTTTCAAGCTGAACATTAATACTATCGTAAACAGTAAAGCGTACAAGGTAATTGGCGATATTGCGGGGACGAATTTTCGGTTATACCATTCTATACCTTTTGATTTTATAAGGAAGTAACGGCTTAAAAAACCTGCTAGGAATGGAATACCTAAATATATCAATACGCTTTCGGTAACATCTTTCATGGATACGCTTACATTGAAATTGGCTAATCCTAATTTTGCAGGTAATACGTTGATGAATAACCAAACTAAAAAGCTGTAAGTAAATATCTGGAAGATGCTGTTTAATGCAACTAACATAGCTGTATATTCTCTGTTTGCTTTAGCTAAGTCACTCCAGACGATGACCATGGCAATACATCTTGCCAAACCGATAAGAATTAAGCCTGTCATATAATCGGGTTCGTTACGTAAAAACAAAACCGCTAATCCAAACATCAATAGCGTGCCGATTACCCAATTGAGCAATAAGGATATGCCAATTACTTTTTTATCTCTAAATGCTTTGGGCAATAAGGAATAATCAACCTTTGCCAAGGGGGGTACATCATTAATATCAATCCTATTGCCAATGGAATATTGGTAGTGCCAACAGATAAGCTGTTGGTAACATTAGAAATATTGGGAAAGAAATGACCCAAACCCACGCCAATTGCCATTGCAAGGAATATCCATAAAGTAAGGTATCTGTCTAAGAATTTTAATTTTGGTTGCATTGCTAATTTGTAAGTTCTTTATATTGGTTTGATGTCAATAAGTCTTCTAATTCTGTAATGTCTTTTATTTCAATTTTAATCAACCAACCGTCTTTATAAGGATGGTCGTTTATGAGTGTTGGTGCTTTCAAAAGTAGTTCGTTCGTTTCAGTGATTTTACCCGATACAGGCATAAATAAATCACTGACCGTTTTAACTGCTTCAACAGAGCCGAATACTTCGTCCTGCTGAAAACTATATCCAACGTTTGGTAAATCCGCATATACGATTTCGCCCAATTCACTTTGCGCAAATTCTGTAATGCCTATTGTACCTGTGTTGTCCTGTATGCTTATCCAGGTATGTTCTTTTGAATACTTTCTTTCGGTTGGAAATTCCATTTTTATAAATTTTAGATTAGTAACCTCTTCTTAAATTTTCTGCGTATTCGTTTGGTAAAATGCTTTCTTCAACTGCTTTTGCAGCCCTTTCAATATCATAATCAAAGCGTATAAATTCTACACTGATACTATCTTTGTCCAACACAGAACTGTTTTCATTAATCGTAAACATTACATAACCGCCTCTTACATCGCTGTCCTTCGGTTTACCAACCGAACCGATATTAATGGCGTGTCTGAAATGATTTTGACCGTCAATACCCGAATTTAAAACTCTGTGATAAGGTTTGTGTGTGTGTCCGAAGCACATAATGTCTGCATCGGCTTGCTCCATAATGCGAAGCATACTTTTTTCCTCACGGTCTTCAAAAAGATATTCGTTTATTTTTCTCGGACTTCCGTGTACCAAAAGCAAATTCAATTTATCTTCATTCAGTTGAAATTCTACTTTGATATGGGCTGGAAGTGTACGCAAATACGCTCTTTCTTCATCTTTCATCAAAGAATTTGTGAATGAAATAGAAATATTTCCGTTATCTTTTTCACTGTCTGTTTTGTAGGCACAACCGCATTCGTTGCTCATTCTGCCAATGCCAAAATCGTAATTTCCGGCAATGGTTGGTATTCTCCTTTTACGGATTTCGTTTACCACTTCGTTTGGCCAAATATTATAGCCCACCAAATCGCCCAAACAATAAATACTGTCTGGTTTTCTTTTTTCAACATCTTCAAAAAATGCTTCTAATGCAGGTAAATTGGCGTGAATATCACTGAATAATGCTATTTTCATTTTGTCTAATTTTTATTGTTTAAATATTTTGTTTAAGATAACTTTAGATAAGATTAAATAAATACCCTAATAATGCTCCTCCAATAACCACAAAGGCACTATTTATTTTTTTGAATTTGAAAACTACGATCGCACTTATCATTGCAATTAATATCGTCCGCCAATCAGTAATAGTTTCTTTGCCCATTGTAAGACAAATAGCGGCTATGATTGCAACAGATGCCACATTGACCGCATCGAGAAAAATGGACAGTCCTTTAGATTGGCGCATTTTTTTCATCAAGGGATTTAGCAATGCTACTAAAATAAACGACGGCAGAAAAATAGCAATCGTAGAAATAACTGCTCCGGATAGTCCGTTGATTTGATAGCCAATAAACGTAACTGAAGAAAAAACAGGACCTGGGGTAAACTGTCCAACAGCAATAGCATCCATTAATTGCTGCCGGGTGAGTAAGCCCGTTGCAACTAATTCCGTATCTAAAAAGGCGAAAAGAACATAACCGCTTCCGTAGAGGATAGCACCAATTTTCAGGAATATCCAAAATAATTTGGTATTTGTTTCAGACAGTAAGGGGCTTTGTGCGATTTGTAAGAATGCGAGCGGGATAAAACTTTGGAGCGTATTTTTTGTATCCTGAAGGTAATACAAGGCCATTGCCAGCAATCCCGCTCCAAACATCAAATAGATTTCACTAATGCCGAATAATGACAGTACCAAAACAAGAATACCTACAACCGCCAAGAATGTGGACTTTACTGATTTCTTTGCTAATGGAAAAACAGCTCCTATGATAATAGCGATGATTGCAGGTTTGATACCGTAAATAAAGGGCTGTACTTCGGGCAATTGTCCGTATTGCTGATACAACCATGCAAATATCCCGGTAATGAAAACCGCAGGTAAAATAAAGCATAACCCTGCAAAGATTAATCCTTTCCAACCGCCTTTGTCATAGCCGATGTGTATCGCCATTTCTGTACTGTTGGGGCCAGGAATGAGATTAGTAGCTCCCAACAAATCCAAAAAATGCTGTTCGCTCATCCATTTTCTTTTCACTACTACCTCCTGCTGCATCATAGCAATATGAGCCGCGGGACCTCCAAAACCAATAAAACCGAGCTTTAGAAAGAGTTTGGCAATTTCCTTTATTTGAATATCACGCTCCATTTCTCATTACGATTTTATCAATAGACCAATTACCTCCGCCTTTGATTAACAAAAACATACTTCCCAAAAGCATCGCCCAATCCGTACGGCTGCCGTGCAGCAATTCCCAAATACCCTCGCTAGCCAAAATAGATGTTTTGGTCGTGGCAATGGCAACCAGCATAATGATGATGAGCGGAATACTTGCTAACCTTGTAAGCAACCCCAGCAAAATAAACGCTCCGCAAAGGATTTCAAATATGCCTACAAAACTTCCAAAAAATTCAGGCGATGGCAAGCCAATTTTTTCAAACCGTCCCGCTCCACGAATGGCAGGAAACAGCAATTTTTGAATGCCCTCCGATAAAAAAACACCTCCAACAATCAGTCGGATTATGATTGTTGTCTTTGAATTATCTGTATGAATGATTTTTGAAAACATAAAAATTCAATTTTAACAACATCCGCCACCTGGAGTACAAGCATTAGCATTATTTACAGGCAGTTCTGCCAAATTTTTCTTTACTTTTTCGGAAGGAATACCGCAGGCATCTTGAGCCAAACAAGCTGTTGTTTTATTTTTCAGTACAAATGTATCTCCGTTGAAATCCAAATCATACTTACCAATCGTTTCGCTTTGGTATTCCACTTCAATTTCCGCATCTTCTATGCCCAATTTTTCTTCGGATAGCTTGATGATGTTTAATAGCTTAGCTGGCTTTAATTTGTGCTCGAAATCGTCTGCATTCCATAATTGGAAGTTTACAACTTTTTCCGAACGGATTACGCCACCACAGTCTATAAAGTTTTTAGTAATTTGTCCCACTTCGGTAACGTGGAAATGTTCTGGAACTAAGGTTCCGTTTTCTAATTGAAATCCAACATTTACTAATGTTGGCAGGATTTCTTTAATTTTTGATAGCTTCATATTTCTGATATTAACTCAATAAATGTTATATTGCAATGTTACGATGATTTGGTGTTAAAAAAAAGCTTAACAGCATTCTTTACTATTTACATTCTCGACAAAAAAGCTATTGAGTTCCTTCTTAATCTCATTCCAGACTGTTTCATTAATACAGTAACATACACTAGTTCCTTCTATATTTCCTTTAATGATACCAATATTTTTCAGCTCTTTCAAGTGTTGTGAAATTGTCGCTTGTGCCAATCCCAATTCTTCTACAAGATCATTACAGATGCAGGCATTTTGTTTAATGATATGTTGCAGTATAGCTATACGAGCAGGATGAGCCAGTGCCTTTAAAATACTAGCTAAATGGTTCTGCTGTTCTGTAAAAATTTCGGTTTTTGTGACACCCATCAGTTTTATAAAAATAAATATATCGCAATATTACGATAATAAATTTAAACAGCAATAATTTTTTTTAAAATTATTGCTGTAGTTGTAATATTAAACTTGGGTATTCCGATGCTATTTATTAGTCATTACTTTGTAGGTAGGATCTTCAATAATATTCACATCAATAACTGTTTCTGCATTTTTAAGTAATTGCCTGCAATCTTGGCTTAAATGACGTAAATGTAGTTTTTTACCTTCCTTGTGATACTTCTCCGTAATTTTATTTAAAGCTTCAATAGCAGACATATCAACTACTTTACTTTCCTTAAAATCAATTACAACTTCATTCGGGTCATTTAGTACGTCAAATTTTTCAATAAATGCGGCAGTAGAACCAAAGAAGAGCGGCCCAAAAATTTCGTAATGCTTTACACCATCTTCATCTACATATTTTCTTGCACGTATTCTTTTAGCACTCTCCCAGGCAAATACTAGAGCCGAAATGACTACACCAATCAAAACCGCTAAAGCTAAGTTGTGCAATACTATGGTTATAACTGCTACCAACATGCCAATAAAAATATCGTGTCGAGGCATTTTATTAATAATTCGAAAGCTGACCCACTCAAATGTACCTATAGCTACCATCATCATCACCCCGACTAATGCCGCCATTGGAATTTGCTCGATTACAGGACCAGCAACAAGAATGATCAATAAGATTGCTATGGCTGCAACTATTGAAGAAAGTCTGGCTCTTCCTCCAGCTCCTACATTCACTAAAGTCTGGGCAACCATTGCACATCCACCCATTCCTCCGAAGAAACCGTTGGTGATATTGGCTATACCTTGTGCGGCAGCCTCACGGTTAGATTGTCCTTTTGTGCCGGTTATTTCATCAACCATATTAAGCGTTAACAGACTTTCAATCAATCCAACCCCTGCCATTACCAAGGCATAAGGGAAAATAATTTTCAATGTTTCCAGAGTAAAAGGAATAGCAGGGATGTGAAATGAAGGTAAAGAGCCTCCTACAGAGGCGATATCAATAACTTTTTTAGTATCGATGCCGAAAAAATATACAATACCAAAGACAACTATTATTGCTACTAAAGATGCAGGAACCGCTTTTGTAAATTTTGGCAATATAAATACGATGGCTATAGTTAATAATGTCAATCCAGCCATTAGATAAAGCGCCGGCCCCTGCATCCAACCTTCTATCCCGTTTTCTACAACTTTAAATTGAGCTACCTGTGCCATGAAAATGATTACTGCAAGGCCGTTTAAAAAACCATACATTACTGGTTGTGGGATCAGGCGGACAAATTTACCCAGTTTAAAAATTCCTACTGAAAATTGCAGTACACCTGCTAATATAACCGCAGCAAAAAGATATTCCACACCGTGTGATGCTGCCAATGCGATAAGTACTACTACCGTTGCTCCGGCTCCCCCAGAAACCATTCCGGGTCTGCCTCCCAAAATTGCAGTAACAATACCCATTAAAAAAGCTGCATAAAGCCCTGTCAAAGGCGAAAGCCCTGCCAGAATAGCAAAGGATAAAGACTCAGGTATCATGGTCATAGCCACCGCAAGACCCGCAAGAATTTCGTTTTTGTAATTAATTTTCTGTTTGAAATCAAACAGATTAATAACTTTCTGCATAAAAAAGTATGTTTAAATATTAAAAATGTAAATAAAAAAGAGATGCACCAAAAGAAAAAACCTTTGGGTACGATAAAAAAGCCAATAAATTAAAATTGGGAAATATAACAGTTAGCCTAAGATCAAGGCGGAGTAACTTGGGATGATATTTGTACTGTTCTTTTCATTGAGTGGTGCAAAAGTACAATTTATAGTTATTGTACACAATTTAACACCAAAAAAACTAAAAAAAATTGTTTTACAACACAGAATCTTTTCTTTGGTCGCTGTGTGAAAAGAAAAGAAGTCATTACCAAATACAAAAAATGGGATACTGAATATCCCACGCAAAAAACTCGCAACCTGTTTGGTAAAATGTAAGGAAAGGGAATTGTGGGCCGGTGCATTTTTGCAAAGTGATTGCATCCGCTTTAAACCGCAAAAATGCGTTTCCGACCGTAGGAAGGAATTGCATTTTTGCCCGCCGATTTCGGCTTTTAGGCAACTTTTATCGGGTGGGTGCGGAAATCTTTCAGATTGTGAAAAAATCCTTTGTATTCAGTCATTCCCCTGCGAAACAAGTTCCATAGCAAAGAACAACCCATTTGGGTTAATGAGGAATTGATAAACAAATCCTGGTGTTCCAATGCTTCGGCAAGTGAGCAACTTGGCGTGCTGTCCTCTTGTTCGGATTGCTTCAGCAATTCGCCAAATTCATCGGTAACAAATGGCAGGCTTGCCACCGTTTGGTATTTTTCTGAATTGGGTTGCTTTATCTCTCCGATAGTGGATAATATCACTTGTCCTGTATCTTGGCTGTTCCCAAAATCCAACCAATATTTTGGCTCATCTTGGTAGTGTCTGCGGTAACTTATTTCTTTAAGAATTTCAGCAACGCCAAACCTCGCCTGTACATTGTCCATACAAGTAATGGTAATGATTGCCCTTGCTTTTTCGGGTGGTCTGCCAAAATTGTCCTTTTCAAATTTTACCGTTTCGGCTTTCCAATTCGTACCTGCCCAACGGTTGCAACGATTGATTAAAGCAACGGATTTATATAATCCTGTTTCACTTTCTGCAAATCGTTGTCTGCCCAAATTGGCACTCGTGATAACATCATCGTCCCAAAGGCGGACTTGTAACCCTGCGTGTCCCAACGCAATCAAACTTTCGTTTATTTCCATTAAAGCAGTCAATACTTTTGAGCCTGTACCACCTGCTCCGATAAGGTTTATCGAAATCGGATTGGTAGGATTGAGCAGGTAATTATCTGTAAAATGAACTGCGGTTTTTTCTGTATTCATCACAATAGATTTTTAATGGTTTTATTGTTCTTTTTTAATACTTCTTTCGGAAAGGGTTTATCAGTACCAATAAGGTCTTTCCAAAGATTTACAATATTTGTTTTCGTCAAGTTCTCGCATAAAGAATGGCTGAAATAGGAATTGAAAAAATAATGCTCCCACGCTCGGATAAATTCCTCAACCGAAGCCGAATTTTTAATGTCTATGCTTACCGTACCCATACATACATTGCCCTTTTCGTAGATATTGAAGAAAGGTGCATAATGCAATGGCGTTTTCTCGGTGGGTCTTCTGTCATATGCCAAAGCAAATACGGTAAGACTGCTTTTGCTCGCTAACCATAGCATTGGCGGTACTTGTGACATTCCGTTGGGTATGCCCAAACTATCCACAAAATACAGTTTCCGTTGTTGTGTTTTGGTGTACCAAAGTACCGTACCTTTTTCAGCACTTGGGTTGATATGCAGAATATTTGTAGGCAATATTCCCTTTGGTTTTAAAAAGGCTGTGTTCTTTTCTTCATCAGTCTGTAAAGACTTTACCAATACGTTTGCTTCCTTTACCGTCAATGGGTGGGCATTGATTGGCGTTCCGTTGCTGTCCATATCGAAATGCTCCACGTACATATCGGTTTCAGTTCCTTTGGTTTCATAGAAAACCAAAGCGGATTTCGGATAGTACAATGTTCCAAAATGGTCTGTTATATCTGTTGTTGTGTTCATTTTTCTGTTGTTTTGTATTCGTATAATAATCCACTCAAATCATTCAATAAATCAAACAAACGGTTCTCAAAATCGAGGTTGGATATTGGTATATCGCTTCCATCAAACCGTTTGGAAATAGTTGGTTCTTCCATTGCTCCATACTCGTTAAATTCATTGTTGATGGTATCTGAAAGGCTTTCGTACAACCAACCTTTGGTATCTGCAATAAATGAAATGTACTTTTCCATTCCGATTACTTCATTTTCGTCATCATCATTATAAGGGTCCTTTTCGGGCAAGGAGGCATTTCTGAAAATGGTTTCATTCGGATATTCCGTAAAAAGGGCGAACGCATTACAAGCTATTTGCCAACATTCCTTGTCGAACATATCAACACTTTTAAATCGGTTCAAACGCTGTTCAAATACCTTTAGATTAGTTCGATTAAATAGCTTTTGTTCTATTCTATCGCCAATGTATTCGGCATTTCTCAATTCACTTTTATAGCTTTCAGTTTCTTCCGTTTCCTCGTCCTGTTCCACCCAATCGTTCATCATTTCGTAGAGCCAATACAAATAGCTTTCTTCCTGTCTGTAATATGGAATTTGGGCAATGTGGTACAGATAACTATACACCGATAGTAGAAGCTGTGCAGTCATTTTATGCTTCGGGTCTTTGAGCATTTTAAAGAGTGGTGCAATAGGAATATAATACAAAGTTGTTCCTGTGCGGTATCGTTCCTCGCTCAAAAAATAGGTTTTACCGCTATCCTGTATCAATTTGAAACCATCCCAATTGATATTGGTACGCTTCACTTTGGTTTCCATATCCCACATAGCCAATGCCATCTTGTAGGGAAATTCAAAATCTTTGGTTTGCATTGGTTCAATGCTGTAATGATTGGAAAGCTTGGAAAGGGACTTGTAAAAATCCCTCTCCGTTTTCTGACAAGCCTCTACGGATTGTGCTGTTTTCAGTTTGGGCAGAAACGTACACTTTAGAATACCATTGGGAGCATTGCTATCGGTACGGATTTCTGCTTGTCTTTCTGCACTTGGTTTGCGTCCTTTGGTCTTTGCATCCAACTGGCGAACTCGCCCAACTGTCGGCGCAATTGCCGTTGTCGTTTTTGTTCGGGTATGCTGATAGTTCCCGATATGATGTTGCGTTGCATAATTCATCGCTTTAATATTTGGTTAACCTTTCGTACCCATTACGCTTTCAAATTTGTACTCGACTGCATCATCTTTAATTTGCGGTGCAGATGCTTTTGCAGTTGTCAGAATGGGGTACATATTGGCATAAAAATTCATCACGGCTTCCACGCTCCAACGTGGTTCTGGGTCGGTCAGTCTGATGTCCTGTCCTTTATCTTTGAGTATAAAAACTCTTTCTAATTGCGTTGCTAATAACATAATGTTCTGTTTTAATGATTACTATTCTTTTCATCTTCGTCTGTTTCATCAATAGGATAATCGGCAGTAATTTCTTGTTCTATTGGTGGTTCGGGTTTTGCTTCGTCCATTGCTCCGAAAAGGCTCGGTGTTGCGAATTTGTCGGATAATGCTGTTTTGCGTTTGCGTATCTCGTCTGCTTTTTCGGGAAACTCCGTTAAATCGGGTACTTTTATCCACGCTTCACGGAACTTACCCTCTTTTTCCAACTCGTCCGCCTTTGCCATTGCATCTTTAAACTTCTTGTCTTTGGCTTCTTTTTCTTTTTTCTCTTTTTCGGTTTTTGCTTTCTCGATTGCCGATTGTGCTTTGGCTTCATCAAGTTGCTTTTGAAATTTCTCCATATCCACCATTAAGCCCGATACCTTTTGTATAGGTGTGGTTATCTGCTCAAAAAATCCCTCATCAAACTCTTGGGGCGTGGCGTTAAATGTCAATGGGGGAATTAGATTTTTTGCACTATCTCCACACGCTTCGTTGTTGAGCAATACCGTTACAATTAGGTTGCTTTCTATTCCTTTTGAAATGTTCAGTTGCAATACTCCTGTAAAGTCCAACTGCTGTATCTGATTGAAAAAATTTGTATTCATCGTTCTTAAATTTTAATTGTTATTACTTTTTTCTTTTTTAAGTTTCTTGTGCATATCTGCCCAATATTCCTGTCTTTCCTTGTCTGTTTCTGTTGGTGGGTCGTGCAGATATTCTTTATACCAACCTGTTTGTTGAATAGCTTTTATGAGGTCGGTAACTTCAATCCAATTCCCTTTTTTATCTATGATTTTCATCGTACTTGGCTTTAAGTGTTATTTACTGATTTCCGCTATTTGGTCAATCCTACCATAGATGATACTTCGAAGACTTTTTTTGTCGGGAGCGTTGTATTCTGCCCAACTGCCGTACTGCTTTACGATATAGGATTTTAAAACATCCTCAAATCCAAAGCGATAACCCATAAGCGGTACAGCTCTTTTGAAATAGGCGTTTCGGTTTACTGCTTCTGCAAGCCAATTTTTTTCGGCTCGGTTCAATTTTTCGCCTTTGTTCAGTTTTTCCCTTAATAAGTAAACCTTTGCATTTTGCAGGGTTGCCAATTCGGGTACATCGTGGCGTACAAACTTTGTGGCTATTATTGTTACTATTTCCATTGCGGTAGATTTTAAGGTTGCTGATTTTTGATTTTTCGTTCCAACAAGGTTTCCAATATCTCGTAATCACTTTCGTAAATTTCTCCTTCGAAATGGTAGGTGTCCGTTTCTTCATCAAACCCGTATTGTTCAAAATCTTCGTCTTCCAAATAAATATCTGTGAGTAGCTTGTCATAAAATGTTGCCCTACCATATATAAGATTGCCCATTTCTTCATAATCCTGTGTAAAGTTCACTTCGTAATGTTCCGCTATCTTTTGAATTACTTCTATATTGGGCGACCATTTTGTTTCATACTGAAATTGCCCTTCATCGCCTTCATTCCAATAGATATTGAAGAAATAACCACCATTATTTTTAGAAATAAATTCGGGTAGTTGCCCTTCTTCGGTTTTTTCTTCCTTTTCCTTCATTGATTGAAAAAGTTCCTGTATTGCTGTGATTGTTACGGGTTTCCCCTCGAATACAACTGTATTACTGCACCAATTTGCCATAACTTTTGTTTTTAGTAGGCTACCACCGATTAAAGCGGTAGCCTGTTGTTATTTAATTAAGGTTTAGGATTTCTGCACCGTCTAAAGCAAAACCATTACACAATTCAAATGCTTTCTGTGATTTGAGTTGAGCAGTGCCACCCAATACAATGCTCTGCAACTTGGCTTCATCATTCTTGTAATTTCTTACGTTCTGATAGTAACCTGTAACCGCATTATAAGCTCCGAACAATGTTCCTTTTGTCGTATCCATTTGTTGGGTGTCGCTTATCATTGCGTATGCAAAAGCATCTTCAACGGTGTTTTTGAACACGGTGGAAATTTCATCTTCTGCACCTTTTTTGATAAGGTCAAGCGTTTCCTTATTCGGGCAAAGTGCCAATTGGATTAGCTTTTTAACTTCACGGTCTGATACCTTTACTTTTGCCCATTCATTAAAAATGCCCTCTAATTGGTTGCTCAATGTGTTGGCAAGTCCCATAATCTTGTGAGCGTTCTCGATACGTCCTTTTGCTCCCGAAGTGTGTTTGATACGGACAACATTAGTCATACTGCGTAATGAAGCGTTTAAGGTATTTTGACAAACAATTCTGATAGGCGTGAATGCGGCTGTGATACTTCCGCTACCATCGTGCGAAGTGGTAAGGAAAATGTACTTTTCCGTAACATCATCGCCATTACCCACACGAATATAGTCAGGCAGTTTGGCTGTGATAAAAATGCGTTCACCGTTGCCTAATGCTCCTGCGGTTTCATACAGAATGCCCTCGCCACCGCCTACAATAGCATCAAAGAAATTAAAGGCTTCACGGTTTTGTACGATGTGGTAATCCTTACCGACTACGCCCAATACGGCATTGTTATCGGTGCGAATGTTGGCGAAATAATTAGGCACTTCTAATTCGCTACTGCCTATCTCTATACCATTGGTGGTTTCGATAATGCCGGAACCTTTGGTAAATAGTGGGGATTTTACGACTTCGTAATCTAATCCTGCATGTTTGATAGCTTCCTCACTTGTTGGATATTGCTCTACGATTTGCCCTAAACCGTGCCACGCTTTTTGCTGAACGCTGAAAAATGAATAACGTCCTGTTCTCTCGTTGAAATTGATATTATGTGCCATAATGTTTAAAATTTTGATATAAAAAATGGATTGAATGTTCTTGATTAAAATGGGAGGTCGTCTTCTGCCTTGTTATTGTTTGTGCTTGTGGTAGCTTGTGCCGTTTCCGATTTTTTGCCACCGCCGTGCAATTTGATTTGTGAGGTATGGAAATTCAATCCTGCTCTTGGCTCTCCATCATTACCTGTCCACGCTCTTGTACTTACTCGTCCCGATAGTTCTACCAAAGTGCCTTTTGTAAGTAGCTTGGCTACATTCGGGCTTATCCAATAGGAGCAGTCGAAATAGGTGGTTTGCTCTATGCGTTCGCCCTGCTTGTTACGGTAGCTGTCGTTGGTCGCTACTGAAAAGTTTACTACTTGTTTGTCCTGTGACGTTGTGCGTACTTCCGCATCCCTTGTCAGTCTTCCTGTGATGTTCATATTCTTTAATTTTTAGTTATTGATTTTGATTTTTTTTAGATTTATTCGGCAATGAGAGGAGGTGCTGTTTCGTTTCATTACCATTTCCAATGTTTTTAATTTTCGTATCTGACATTTTTTTTTATTCGTTTAAAGAGCCGGAGTATGCTATGTTTCGTTTCACGAGCATAAAAGGTTCGTGTTTAGCATCACCAAGGTTTTGGAAAAAAATACTACCCAACGGGTGGAGATTATTTTCCAAACTTGCTTGACCTTTGTGACGCGTTAAGAACACGGAAATACCTTTGCTCTTGAAATGGGACAAAAAAGCATACGGGTCTTTGGATAAAATGAATGTGGAAGCCAAGAAGATGGCATTGAGAAATGGTTTACAGTGAATTGAAATAACACTTCCAATTCGCTGAATTTTTAAAACACTTTTTTAAAGCGGTGGGGCTATCAAAGACACATTAACAGAGGATTAGAAAAATGTATTTGTGTGGGAGGAGTAGATGGCAACATTTTTTAATCTTCTGTTCCAGAAGTAGCCGAAAAGCTCTTTTACAGAAAGGGAATAGCAGAGCGAAGTAAATGTGCTTTGACTATAAAATATGGGCATAAAAAAAGCAGAACCGTTAAGTTCTGCTAGTAATTATCAAATTGTGATTAACTATATAACCTGTAAAAACGCTTCTTCAATCTCCTTAAATTTAGGAGCTACCAAATCCATATCCTTACTAATCTTTTGGCTGGTAATTTTAGCATAAATCTGTGTGGTTAAAATGTTTTTATGTCCCATCATTTTGCTAAGGCTTTCAAGAGGTACGCCTTCGGTCAAAAACATCGTTCCAAATGTGTGTCTTGCGGTGTGAAAAGTTACTTTTTGTTCTGTTATAATTTCAGCTTTTTCAATTAATTTGCCAATGTGAGTATTGCAGGTTACATTAGTTGGAACTGGAAAGATAAACTCATTACGAGTGCTACCGAGGTATTTTTCTATGATACGTTTTGGAATTTCCATTAATCGAACATTAGAAGCAATATCTGATTTTTTTCTTCTGCTGATGATCCATTGATGGCCATCGAAGAAAGACTGAATATTGTTCCTTGTTAGTTTTTTAATATCCGCATAAGCAAGTCCGGTAAAACAACTGAAAATAAAAAGATCTTTTACAAGCTCATA